>MWYU01000460.1 GCA_002050375.1 Chitinophagales bacterium 62-2 | reverse complement strand
TTTTATGCAGTCCATGAAAAGAAGAAACAACTGAACAAAACGTTTGAGCCGATACTTGAAGTAAGCACAAAGAAGGTGGACAATAAAGTTGAAATATCTGTAAAAGACAACGGAATAGGCATTCCACAAAAAGTAGTAGATAAAATTTTTCAGCCCTTCTTCACTACAAAACCAACCGGGCAGGGAACAGGGCTTGGCTTATCATTAAGTTATGATATTATTAAAGCGCATGGTGGAGAATTGAAAGTGCAGACCAAAGAAGGAGAGCATGCTGAGTTCATAATTGACTTGCCGATAAAGCATTCATAAATCTACGTCCTGCTATCGTCTCTTTGCAGGCTTCAATGTGAGGGCAAGGGACCCTTGGTAAGCGCAGGTCTTATGCTACACACCAAGCAATGCTATGAAGACTCGTTCAAACAGAGAAACAATAGCAGGAATTAGGGGGAGTTTGCAAGTTTAAAAATAATGCCATTGACGAAATTGTATATTAACTTAACAGTAATAACGAATTTTTTTGTGTTTATGCCTTGTTTGTTTAAAATCTCTTTAATGCCAAAGTACCGTCTTCTGCCACTTGTTCTACTTTTTTCAATAACAGGTTATACTCAAAAGGTAAATGCCGATTCTATACAGTTAGCATTAATAAGAGCATTTAAGATTGATTCTTTAGAGCAGTTGCTGATAACAAAAAAAGAGGATACCTCTAAAGCAAACTTATTAGGGAGCTTATCTTGGGGTTATGCCTTTAACGACGCAGAAAAGGGTTTATACTATGGGGAAAAAGGAGTACAGTTATCACAGAAGCTTGGGTATAAGAAAGGAGTTGCTTATTGTACTCAGTCTATAGCTATGAGCCTATGGCTTTTGGGTAATTATAGTAATGCTTTACAATCGGGCATCAAAGCACTTCACCGGTACGAGGAGTTAAAGGATGAGGAAAGGATTGGAATAACTTATTATATATTGGCTAATATTTATCGGGATTTTGGTGATTATAAAAGAGCATTGATTGTTGCACATAAAGGAAAAAGAATATATGAATCATTGAATGCTTCCGCAATAATTGGTTATGCTATTATAGGTTCTATTTATGATTTGCAAAACCGAATAGATTCTGCACTTCTCTATGTGCAAAAAGCCCGTCAGCTTGATTTAAGAGATAACCGGGGACAATGGGGATGGCTTTATTATTTGCTGGGTAACATACATAGGAAAACAAAGCATTATGATTTAGCATTGCAATATTATAGAAGCGCCTTACCATTAGTAAACAAAAGAGACATCATTGAAACTTATAACGGCATCGCTTTACTTTATAGGGAAACAGGTAGAGAAGACTCCACTATTTACTATGCTACTGAAGTGCTTCAAAACTGGGGTAGCGTTTCTTATCAAAGAGGCATTTTGCAGGCAGTAAATATATTATCGGAAGTGTACAGGAAGCAAAATCAGAGAGACAGCCTTATAAAGTATCTTGAATTAAGTAGTGAATTAAACAACAGGCTTTTCAATCAGGAGAAGGAAAGGGACATCCAAAACCTTGCATTCAATGAGCAGTTGAGGCAGGATGAGTTTATAAGGCAGCGGGAACAATACCGTAATCAATTAAAGATGTATGGACTGCTTGCGGTTGGAATTGTATTTCTGACGATAGCGATTCTACTTTGGCGCAACAATCACCTCAGACAGAAAGCCTATGCATTACTTCAAAAGCAAAAAGAAGAAACAGACCAACAAAAAGCAAAAGCAGAACAAACGTTAGAGGAATTAAAAGCCACCCAATCCCAACTTATCCAATCAGAGAAAATGGCTTCGCTTGGCGAACTTACTGCCGGTATTGCACATGAGATACAAAATCCATTAAACTTCGTGAATAACTTCTCTGATGTAAATAAAGAATTAATTGCAGAGATGAAAGCAGAAATTGATAAAGGCAATGTTGAAGAAGTGAAAGCTATTTCAAATGATATTGAAGAAAACGAACAAAAAATAAATCATCACGGCAAACGTGCAGATGCTATTGTAAAAAACATGCTGCAACATTCAAGGGCAAGCACAGGCAAAAAAGAATCTACAGATATTAATGCTTTAGCAGATGAATATTTACGATTAAGCTATCATGGCTTAAGAGCTAAAGACAAAGATTTTAATGCAGACTTTAAAACAAACTTTGATGAAAGCATTGGTAAGATAGAAGTAGTGCCACAAGATATTGGAAGAGTATTATTAAACTTATACAACAATGCTTTTTATGCTATAAATGAAAAGAAGAAAGCCCCGGCCCTAAAGGGGGAAAATTATGAGCCAACAATGTGGGTAACCACAAAAGTCATTAGCTCTCCGCTTTATAGCGGAGCGGGGAGGCTTGAGTTATCCGTAAAAGATAATGGCAATGGCATTCCTCAAAAATTATTAGATAAAATCTTTCAGCCATTCTTTACGACAAAGCCTACGGGAGAAGGAACGGGATTAGGTTTGTCTCTCAGCTACGACATTATCACCAAAGGACATGGAGGCGAATTAAGAGTTTCTTCAAAAGAAGGAGAATATGCGGAGTTTGTTATTAATTTACCAATGGATTCGTTTTAACGTACCCTATGCTACAGCACATCACTCTTTCCTGTATACGTATAAGCTTGTTATGAGAAAGTGCCTGTTATTAATTTTTCAGTTAGTTTTTGTTATTTTAACATAAGCACAAACTTCGGGACTTGGCCCTTTACGTGTTCCTTACCCGTACGCAAATGAAAAAATTATAGCCATGTTATTGACGGCCTGCGTCCGTTGCCGGTTCAAGCCAAAGAAGATACGGCTAAAATAAACCTGCTCCTTTCGCTGGGGGTCAGGCTTATCGAAATCAAATAAACAGGGACTCTTCTTTTTGGGGGTTTAACAAAAGAAATAAAGAAATGTATGCTGAAGGTCAATCGCTATGATAGCGTGAAGGCTGAGAAATCATTTAAGAACACTGTTCTTAATGTATCCCTGCAATGCTGAGTCTTTATCCTTAATAATCACTTGCGACCATCCATTGCTTGAAGATAGTATTGTAACAACAGTGCCTGCTTTTACAGTAGAAACAAGCGGATAATCAAAGGTTGGGCCCGACCTCATATACACATCCTGTGTAAGCTTTATATCATACTGAGAGGCACTGGCAGAAGCTATCGGGGGGTTATTTGGAGTTCCACTACTTTTAGCTGTGAAGTTAGTACCTGTAACAACACTATTAGGAGCTTTATTTGGAGTTGCAACAGGACTATTAGAACTTTTGTTGGCAGTAACAACAGGTTTATTAGAAGCTGTACCTGAGTTTATACCAGGCTTGTTTGAAGTACTATTATTAGCTATACCAGTGGTTTTATTTGCTGAGTCTTTAATTATGGTAGCGGATGAAGTAGTAGTTGGTAAGTCCATTTTAATTTGATCCGGGCTTTTAAGTATCATTTCCGGTTGCCCCTTATAATTGACAATTGTACCGGTAACACATACTTGTTTATTAGCATAATGTAATTCAGGTTGAGCAGGAAAGTCTTTTAAATTCTCTCCAAAAATTACAAGGGTAAGCGGATGATTTGGAGAACCTGGTCCCATATTTAAAAGGGTAGGTGTATTTACAGCATTTGATATGAAACGTCCTCCATAAATTTTACCACAAACCGTTACTGTTTGTCCTATGTTGGTTTGCACTTCCTCTAAAGAAATTTTCTGCCCCATTGCTGAAGTGATAGAAACAAGCAGAACAAGAAAAATACCAACCAGGGTTTTCATAATATTATCCTTTATCTAAAGAAAATAAATTTTTTTCAAAACTACAATAGCTTTTACAAGAACAAAAAGGTGATACAAATGTGGATGTTAAAATCATTTTTTTTTAATCGCCCGTTTAAGTTTTCTCGGGAAGCGCAGTGGAATGTCGCAAATGTTCTGGTAAAATATTTGGAGTCTTAGGAGTGGCTATGCAAAAGTATAAGGCTATCAGGAGTAAAGGCAAAGAAATTTAAAACTCTTTTTATTTGTTCTCGCAATTTAAAGATCAGCAGATTGGGTAACCCCGGAAAATCTTTTGTTTTCCGTTTGCGCAATATATTTTTCCCTGATAATTGTATAAACAGGTTTGCCGTAAACCTTACTTTCAAGCCATGAAATAATATCGAGATAAGAGAATGCGCGTGCTTCATAAGCATTTTGCTCAAACCGTTTTAAGTTGTTCAGTAAATTCTCAAATGCTTGTTTTAATTCTTTACGGGAAAGGTTAAAAGAAGTTCGTAAAAATTTAAATACCTCTTCTTCCACTGCACTTAAGTTTTCCATTTTTGCCATAAAGCGGTAAACCGACTTTATGAGATATTCCAATATATTATAATTGCCAATTTCATAATGAGCAATTAGATGCAGCAACCTGGCATAGCATTGAAGGTCGCTTCTTAAATCAACCTTCCAGTTAATGATCTTGTTTAAATAATCAATTGCCCTATCGTAGTTTCCATTGCCAAAATACAGTGAAGCGAACTTGTAGTAGAATACCAATATCCGGTGGCGGTCGAGGTACAGCCAGTTCTCCTGCAGTTTCTCTTCAATAACGGGAACCAA
>MWYU01000691.1 GCA_002050375.1 Chitinophagales bacterium 62-2 | reverse complement strand
GCCCCTAACACTGCAGCTTTAGGACAGGCATCTCCGGGATTTATCGGCCAGTTTGTAGGTTGGCGTATTGTACAAAAGTGGATGGATAAAAATGAAAAAGTTACTTTAACAGAACTAATGCAAACCAATGCTAAAAAGATTTTTAGTGAGGCAAAGTATAGGCCCTAAAAATCGCAAGGCATAACGTATAAGGCTTTAAGAAAAAGGTATAAGGCAGGGAAAAGGAGAACTTCATAAAGTTCGCAGGCGTTGAGCTTTTAGCTTTAAGCATTAAGCGTTTAATTTAATTCAGCTTAAACGGCACTACCATTTCAAAGGCGGGAATATTAACTTCAAATGTTTGCTTATTGTTCTGGTTTTCCATCACATACTTTCCGAACATTTTGCCCATCTCAGTGCGAAGGTTGCAACCGCTTACATATTGAAATTGTTCGCCCGGCTTTAAAACAGGTTGCTGGCCAACTACGCCTTCACCTTCCACTTCGCGGTATTCACCGTTGCTGTCAAAAATGTGCCAGTGCCTGCGATGGAGTTGCACAGTAAAGCTGTTGTGGTTTTCAATGGTAATACGGTAAGCGAACATAAATTCACTATTCATTGGGTTGCTATAATCTGGTTGATAGTAGGTCTCTACGCTTACCTGTACACCCTCCGAAAGTTTAGATATCATAATCAGCCGGTTTTGGTAAAAGTAAATAAAATTAAAACCGTTGATGTATATATGCAAAGACTTTACCATCTTTTTGAATAAAGTGTTTTATATGGTTATTGCCTGTAAAATGTGGCTGGAATTATTATTGATTAATATTGAAACTAACAGTTGAAGCTGACGGTAAACATCAATACTTACATTTGTAGCATCTAAAGTAAAATTAATATCATGACAACAATTGCAGTAGCTAAAGGCGATGGAATTGGTCCGGAAATAATGCAGGCTGTTCTAAACATTTTTAACGCAGCCAGAGTACCGTTACAATATGAATTTGTTGATATGGGCAAATGGGTGTTTGACAAGGGATATAGCAATGGTATGACACCTGACGCGCAAAAAACAATTGAGGAACTTGGCATTCTATTTAAAGGCCCTATGGAAACACCTAAAGGAAAGGGCGTTAAAAGCATTAATGTTACCGCCCGTAAAACCTGGAACACCTATGCTAACAAAAGAGTTTTTCAAACCTTGCATGGTGTTGACACTGTTTTTAGTAAAGCCGGTATTGCGATAGATATAACGGTGGTTCGGGAAAATATTGAAGATACTTATGGCGGTATCGAACACATGCTAACTCACGATGTTGCGCTTAGCCGCCGCTTTATAACCAAGCCTGGAAGCATGCAGGTAATAAAGTATGCTTTTGAGATGGCCCGGAAGAAAGGTACAACCAGGATCACCTGCGGCCACAAGGCTAATATCATGAAGTTGACTGACGGCCTGTTTCTTGAAACTTTTTACGAAGTTGCAAAAGAGTATCCTGATCTTAAAGCTGATGATATAATAGTGGATGATCTTTGTATGAAATTAGTCACCCGTCCCGATAGTTTTGATGTTGTTGTATTGACTAACCTCCAGGGCGATATTGTATCCGACCTTTGTGCCGGTTTGGTTGGCGGATTAGGCTTTGCACCTTCTGCAAACATTGGGGATCACATTGCTATTTTTGAAGCTGTTCATGGTACTGCACCAGATATTGCGGGCCGAAACATTGCCAACCCTACAGCGTTGTTGCTAAGTGGTTTCGCGATGCTTCGCCATCTTGGTTTTATGGAAAGCTCAGCCATTATTGAAAATGCTTTGCTTTATACTTTGGAGCAGGGTGTGCGAACCGGCGATTTTGGTGACCGTTCTAAACCTGCTTTAAATACTACCGAATTTTCTGATGCAATCATAAGCAATTTTGGAAAGCAGCCCGTTAATCACCCGCGACCTTTATTAACTGACAAGGAAATTACACCCACCGTTTTTAAGTTGGAAGAAAACCCTATGATGGAGAATAGAGAAAATACTGAAGAAACAATTGTAGGCGTTGACATGTTTATTGAGAGCAACGAACAACCAACTGAGGTTGCAGAAAAATGTTTAAAACATACGCTTAACCTATTTAAGCTTGTTACAATAAGTAATCGCGGTACGCAGATATGGCCTAAAGGAAGCATGTTTACTAATCTTGTAAACACTTATGCCTGCCGCTTCGAAAGTATAGGCGATGCATCTGTAACACAGACAGATATAATTGAACTGTACAAAAGGCTCTCTGCAGACTTCAAAATCTGCTCAACAGAATTGTTGAATATGTGGGACGGCAAAAAAGCCTATTCACTTGCACAGGGACAATAAGAAAATTTTTGGTATGTGCTTATTTAGATGTGTTTAGATATAAATTAGCAAATACATTAAATTCAGAAGCTGTATTTTTATACTTCAAAGTATGGATATGCGCACATTTTTATTATTCGGGTTTTTAACTATTATCACTGCTTCAAATGCACAAACGTTTTTGCCTGGTAGCTTCATGGGTAATAGCTTTGGAGGCGGTTTTATGAACAATAGTTTTAGAGGTGGTTTCAGACCGTTTGGCGATGTAAGAAATAGTGCAGTTAACAAAAAGTGGTCTTTGAGCCGGTATAGCAGTATCTCAACCAGCTTTGTTGGTTGGAAGGGTGGCTATGCAACGGTAGTTGCTGCACCAATAGGTTTTCAACTGAACAGGAACCTTAATAATAATCTTTCAGCTTTTGCCGGTGTTTCTGTTGCTCCTGCTTACATAAATTTCAGCCAGCGTTTTATGAATACGGATATCAGTAAGGTTAATCAAAACAATGCATTCTTCAAAGCCAACAATTTAAGTTTGTATTCGAGAGCTGAGATTGGTTTAAGCTATACAAATGATGAACGTACCTTTCAAGTTTCAGGAAGCATAGGAGTGGAGAGGAACAACTTCCCTATGCCTGCATATGTCCCTGTAAACAATAGCAGAAATACTTATAATCCTGCGTTTATAAAATAGTTAGTTCGGTAGTTTTAAAATCGCTACTCTTCATTCATCGCCTTCGCCAGAAAAAGTCTTAGATACATTCGCAAAGCTTTTTTTGTATCTATGGTGGAAGTGTGTTTAGATAAATAATAGGCTAAAAGAACTCTTTGACTGCTATTTGAATAACATCCGGTAATAGAAGCCTGGTTTGGTAAGTATTTTTTTCTTCTTCTCCACACTTGCCAAAGCTTCGATAAGGAACTGCTGTAAGTACTTACTCTGATGCGCTTTTTTAACAGCAAGGTTAAAAGCCCATGGATAACATATAAGTTGTTGTAATAACCTGCTGATCTTAAATTCACCCCACATTCTTCGGTAGATTTCGTTATCGTAGGCTTTATTAAACCGAGCAGAAAAATTTTGCTGCTGAAAGCATTTAATAATATGTTCCGCGGCAACTCTTCCGCTTCGTATTGCATTAGCTATTCCTTCACCGCTAAAAGGGTCAATTAAGGCTGCAGCATCACCTGTAAGTAAAAATCTTTCTCCTGAAATGTTTCGCTTCTTCGAACCTAAGGGGAGTCCATATCCTTTAATTGTTTCCAAAGGTTTCGCATGCTTAAACCTTTCTCTTAAGTTAGGATGAGTAGTAATTAATTTCTGCAATGTTTCCTTAAGATTTACTTTGTTTTTCGAAACTGTGGAAGAAAGCATGCCTATTCCCACATTTGCTTTATTATCAGTCAAAGGAAAAATCCAGAGGTACCCCGGAAGAATATCTTTGAAAAAGTGAAGCTCAATAAAATTTTCTTTGTGAAACGAAACAACTCCGCCATAATAAACCCTTAAGCCTGCACTATAATGTTCTTTATCGACAGTTATGTTACCTAAGCTTTTAGCAACAGTTGAATGTGCACCGTCGGCACCTATTATCATTTGCGCTTCAAAATCTCCTGCATTACTTTTTAAGGTTACTTTATTTTCATCTGTGTCTACTTTATCAACCAAACATCCTTCAAAAGTTTCGATACCTGTATGCTCTTTTAGATGCTGAAAAAGAACATTGTCGAAATTAAATCTTGGAGATATATAACCACAGCTTTTTTCATTTTTATAAATAAAAGGAATATCTACAAACTGATGATTGGGTGAAAAAATTTTGACACCATACGATGGAATTTTATTTGCTAATGCAGTGAAGCTTTTTACCAACTCATCAGAAAGCATAGCTAACTGATTAATTACATCCACACTTAAAGCGTCTCCGCAAGTTTTATCTCTTGGAAAAGTTGCTTTATCTAACAGCGCCACTTTCAATCCTGATTCTGCCAGTTTTATAGCACATGCAGCGCCCGCCGGACCACCGCCAACAATTATTACATCATACTTTCTCAAAACAGTCTGCTTCATTATTATCCTATTTCTTTTTAAAATCATTCTCAACACTAAGTGCAATTTGATATAAAGGTTGAAAATAATGCAAGATGATTAAACCGAATGAATTAACAGATAAAGAAAGAGAATTCGCGAAATTGTAAAGATGGGTACTTTGAAAATTAAAGAAACCTTATTGTGTCACCATCTTAAAGATTAACCAAACATGCCAATTAATTCTGCTTACTTAATCTGCTGCTTTTGTTAGTACTGCTACTCTTATTACTTTATCGGCCTCAATCCTTTATTTTTGCGCACTATGACACAGGAGCAATTAAAGGATTTAAGGGACCGCGTAGGTGTCCTAAGGAGGTTTCTTTGACGTTGATAATCGTCAGGCAAAAATAGATGAGGATAAACAACTTTCACTTTCACCTGGCTTTTGGGAGGATAATGAGCGCGCAACCGGCATATTAAGAGAAATTAAATTAAATGAATTCTGGACAAAACTATACCAGTCTGTAGAGGCATCGGTAGATGATTGTGCTGTACTATTTGATTTTTGGAAGTCAGGAGAAGCAACTGAGGACGAAGTAAAAGAGGCTTTTCAGCAATCCGTAACAATGATTGAAGAAGCTGAATTTAAAAGTACCCTTAACCAGCCTGAGGACGAGTTAACTGCCGTGGTACAAATAAACAGTGGTGCCGGTGGAACGGAGAGCCAGGACTGGGCCGAAATGCTGATGCGTATGTACCGCATGTATGGCCAAAAGCAGGGTTGGACAGTAACCGAACTCGACCTGCAGGAAGGTGATGGCGCAGGAATTAAAAGCGCTACGTTACAATTTGAGGGGCCTTTTGCTTATGGATTTATGAAAGCTGAAAGCGGCGTGCATCGTTTGGTTCGCATATCGCCTTTTGATAGTAATGCCCGACGACATACTTCGTTTGCAAGTGTATATGTATATCCTTTAATTGACGATACTATTGAAATCGAAGTAAATCCCGCAGATGTGGAGTGGGCATTTTTCAGAAGCGGAGGCAGTGGCGGGCAGAACGTAAATAAAGTAGAAACAGCAGTTCGCTTAACACATAAACCTTCGGGAATAATTGTAGAATGTCAGCAAGCCCGAACACAGGGTGAGAACCGCGAAAAGGCCATGAAAATGCTGAAGAGCCGCCTGTACGAAGAAGAAATGCGTAAACGCGAAGAAGTGAAAAACGCCGCCAATTCGAATAAGAAAAAAATAGAATGGGGAAGCCAGATAAGAAGCTATGTATTTCATCCATATAAGATGATTAAAGATCATCGTACAGATTATGAAGTAGGAAATGTTGGACCTGTAATGGATGGTGAGTTGGATGGGTTTATAAAGGCTTACTTGATGATGCAGAAGGAGGAAGCGGCCTCCTGAGCTCGCATGGTGTAGATATCAAAAAACTTCGTCATGCTCATATCTGTCTTTAATAATCTTATTATAGTAAATGCCAAGTGATGGTGCCTCAAGGAAAGATATATATTCTTCGAGGGGAACCTCTTTGTATTGATAAACCCTGCCTGTTTCTAATATCTCTACTTCGAGTAACTTCTTTTCCTCGTTGTAACCGACAGATTTAAGTGCAGAAGATTTAACAGGTTTACGTTTCATAGTAGGAGTTTTTAACATGTCTCCTGGTTCGGGTATAACCTTACTTAACCATTTCATATAGCCTACCGTTTTAAATCGATTTTTATTTAGAGCCATATCAATTACCAAATCCTTTCTTGGTACAGTTTTCCAATCAACTTCCTCACCATATTTATCTTCTGTTTGTTGAAACTGGTCTAAGGCTGTAAGTGTAAAGGCATGAAGAATGCTCATACGACGTATAGTATTAAGCTTATTTTTTAAAGATGTATCACAAGCCATAACCATCGCATGCAGTTTGCTACATTCATCCACGAAAAATTTTCTAACATCAGCAATAGTCGGAGCAGTATTGAAGTAAGTACGGATACCGTTTTGTATATCGAAATACATATCAAAACTATCATTTGTAAGCTGGCCCACAATTGCTGACTGATATATAAATTGCAGTTCTTTTTTGCTCCAGTCTTCATCCATTAAAGTTGCAAACATTAAAGAGGTATGCCCGTTCTTTTCCCGGCATACATGCACTATTTCATCTAATGTAATGGTCGGGTCTGATTGCTTTCCTGATACAGCCTGCCACTCCAAAGCCATCTTCAATTGCTTCAGGTATTTTTCACTTAATGGCCAAAATTTCTGTAATTCTTTATTGAGAGACACAAGCAGTTTTGCTTTTGTGGTTAAACCTTCCTCGTTCAAGTTTTTCGATAACAGGTGAAAGATTTGTTCTCTGCTCCAGTTATCTTCATCAATCAGATCATCACATATTGTTGCCATTGCGCCGACTAATGTCAGCCGTTTGGTTTCGTTTTTAGTTAATTGCCGTCCTTTAATGGTAACATACATCTGTGCACAGGCAAGCACAGTGTACACCGGGTAATAAAAAAGTATTTTCTTTTTTTCTAAAGTTGATAATCGGTAACCTAATCTTTTGCAATGCTTAAAAACTAAGGGCTTAAGAAAGCGGTTAATGAAGGCGAGTTGTTTGTAGCCATCGAGTGTAAGGTTTAGTCCATATTTCAGTAATTGGAGAGTATTCATCAACCGGCTTTGCAGCCAAATATAATCATCATTAGAATAGACCTTCTTCGGTTGAAACACTTCTTCATAACTTTGACAAAAAGTTCATAATGGATATTGCTCAACATATTGAAATCAATCCAAAGATAATGATGGGTAAACCTGTTATTAAAGGTACCCGCATCACGGTAGAGTCATTACTTGAAAAACTTTCTGCCGGAGAAACTGAAGAGAATATTTTACAAGCTCATCCACATTTAACTACTGAAAATATAAAGGCTGCATTATCTTTTGCCGCACAGGCGCTCAAGGGCGAAAATATCTATCCTGTTGTATTATGAAATTAATAGCCGATGAAGGGGTAGATAAGCCTATAGTAGATGCATTACGCAATCATGGCTTTGATGTATTATATATACTGGAAGATTATAGAAGTGCAGATGATGACTTTATACTGGCTTTGTCTGACTCTCTTAATGCTGTACTTCTTACACAAGATAAAGACTTTGGTGAACTTGTATTTAGGCTTAAACGTGCACATTTTGGAGTAGTCCTTATAAGGTTGCAAGGCTATACACCAGAGGCAAAGGCTTCTATAGTATTATATCATTTGCTTCACCATCAGGACAATTTGATACAAGCATTTACTGTAATCCAACCTAATGCAATCAGAATAAGGAAATAATAAACTTCTATAACTTATTGCCTAATCTTCTTTGTTTTACTTTTATATATTCAGCCTTGCCATCGTTCACTTGCATCCCTCACATTTTCACTTCCTGTTTCTATTTTCCATTTTCTTCCATTCATTGGTTAATTTCGCCTCTCCATTTTTAATTAAACAGTCTATATGAGCCTCGGATATTTCAGCTACCCAATGCCGGCCAACGAACCCGTCTTACAGTACGCACCCGGAAGCGCAGAGAGAGCCGCATTAAAAAAAGCATTGGCAGAATTAAAGAAAGAACCTATTGACATACCTATGTATATTGGCGGCAAAGCCGTTACTACAGGCAATAAAGTTGCTTTGCATCCGCCGCACGAGATTGCACATACGTTAGGATATTTTCATGCAGGTGAAGAGAAGCATGTAACACAAGCTATTGATGCGGCATTAGCTGCACGGGAAGCATGGGCAAACACCAGTTGGGAAAGCCGTGCTCACATCTTTCTAAAAGCTGCTGATTTGCTGGCAACAAAGTACCGGTATTATATGAATGCCTCAACCATGCTTGGACAAAGCAAAAGTGCTTACCAGGCTGAAATTGACAGCGCTTGTGAATTGATAGATTTCCTTCGTTTTAATGTTTACTTTTTAACGGAGATATATAAGCAACAACCAATCTCATCTCCCGGTATGCATAACCGTACCGAGTGGCGGCCCCTCGAAGGTTTTGTGCTCGCCGTTACACCATTCAACTTTACTGCGATTGCAGGAAACCTGCCGGCAAGTGCTGCCATGTGCGGTAATGTGGTAGTTTGGAAACCTGCGAATACGCAGGTGTATTCTGCTCAAATGATTATGCGCATTTTTAAAGAGGCCGGCTTGCCCGATGGCGTTATTAATCTTATTTATGTTGATGGCCCCATGCTTGGGCACGTTTGTTTTTCGCATCCTCAATTTGCCGGTGTTCACTTCACTGGTTCTACAGGAGTTTTTAATAATATGTGGAAGACAATTGGCGAAAATATTGGAATATATAAAGGCTACCCGAGAATAGTGGGAGAGACGGGCGGAAAAGATTTTGTTCTTGCCCATAAATCTGCTAACGTTGATGTATTGGTAACCGCCCTTAGTCGCGGTGCATTTGAGTACCAGGGACAAAAATGTTCTGCAGCATCGCGGGCATATATACCGGATAATATTGCTGAAGAAGTAAAGCAAAAATTGGTAGCACAAGTGCAAAGTATGAAGATGGGAACAGTGGAAGATTTTAGCAACTTTATTAATGCTGTGATTGATGAGAAGAGTTTTGATAAGATAAAATCTTACATCGATAATATTGATAACGACCCTAAGACAAACATATTAGTTGGAGGCAAATGCGATAAGTCTTATGGTTACTTTATCGAGCCTACTGTTATAGAAGCTGAGGATCCTGCCTACATAACAATGTGCGAAGAGATATTCGGTCCCGTATTAACCCTTCATATTTATCATGCTAATAAGTTTGAAGAGATACTCGAAACAGTTGATAAAACTTCGCCTTATGCGTTAACAGGCGCTATTATTTCGCAGGACAGGGCAGCCATTGAACTGGCAACAAATAAGCTGAGACATGCCGCAGGCAATTTTTATATAAACGACAAACCAACAGGCGCTGTGGTGGGTCAGCAACCGTTTGGGGGCGGACGGGCAAGCGGCACTAATGATAAGGCCGGCAGTATGATTAATTTGTACAGATGGTTAAGCGCAAGAACGGTTAAAGAAACATTTAATCCGCCTGTAGATTATACCTATTCATTCTTATCTGAGCCATAAGAAGTGCACGGGTCTTTTCCCATTTAAGCAATGATTAATTTGTTGTAAGTCTCTTCAAAACAGGAATACTCTTTATGGTAGATCTACAAAAACAGATAGTAGGCACTTACAACTGGATAAAAAATCAGTTCTCTTATCTAAAAACGTCCCCATCCTACTCCGTTAAATTGAAATATTTTTACAGCATGATTTCAAATACTTTTGCAGCAAACCACCGGGTTACACATGTACACGATTAAATTTAAGTTTGAAGAGAAAGGGAGGCAGCCTGTTACCTTAACCGGCCTTGAACCCGACCAGAGTTTATTGGAGGTGGCTTTAAAAAATAACATAGAACTTCACCATAACTGTGGCGGCGTATGTGCATGCAGTACCTGCCATCTATACGTTGACAAAGGAGAGGATTACCTGGAAGAATTATCTGATAAAGAAGAAGATTTTATTGATAGGGCAATTAATCCGAGGATAAATTCCCGGTTAGGATGCCAGTGTGTTTTACTGGATGAAGATGATGGAGAAATTGAAGTAACCCTGCCCGATCAAACGCAGTTCCTTGGGGAATAAACTCTAACCACTTTAAACATTACAAAAAATAATATGGCTCAATACGAACCTCCGATATACTGGAACGACTATGAGGATATCGCTCAGAAATTGTATGAACGCTTCGGGGATGATTTTAATGAAGGAAAAATATACCGGCTACGTTTTACCGATCTGCTTGAATGGGTATTACAGCTTCCAAACTTTGCCGGAACAAGAGAGCAATCAAACGAGGGGCATCTTGAAATGATTCAAAGCAGTTGGGTATACGAATGGAGGGACAATCAGAAAGCCCCTAACTCCTGAAGGGGAATTATTACAGCGGGTAAAGAACCATGAAACCTGGTATGAAAAAAAATATCATAAAATCTATTAGTCTCTGCAAAGATTTAGAATTAAAAGCCCATTTAGGGGTTGGGGTATGAGCCTTCTTCAACTATTTAAATCGGTAACAACTTTTGTTTTTGATGTAGATGGTGTGCTTACCGATGGAACATTAACTGTTTTGCCTAACGGTGTTATGGCAAGGAAGATGAATGTAAAAGATGGCTATGCATTGCAGCTTGCAGTTAAGCGTGGTTATAATGTGGTAATAATTTCAGGAGGCGCTTCAGAAGAAGTTGCTGAAAGGTTAATTAAGCTAGGAGTAAAGGAGGTGTTTATGAGGGTGACGGACAAAGTAAGCGTATTAAATAATTATCTTTCAAGCCAAAATATTTCGTGGTCAGAAACACTGTACATGGGTGATGATATTCCTGACCTGGAGGTAATGAACAAGGTGGGAGTTGCCAGTTGCCCTGCAGATGCCGTATCGGAGATAAAAGATATATCGGCTTACATCTCTCATTTAACTGGCGGCTTTGGCTGCGCAAGGGATGTAATTGAAAAAGTGCTGAAGTTAAAAGGTCATTGGAACGATGATACTCATATTCCTTCGCAGTAAGATAGCATGTCTTACTATTCTTGAGTAATTTGCAGGCTCAAATTTGCCTGTTTGAAACTTCTGCCAGCTTTTTTACGGTTAGTGCGTTGGCCTAATCTATTGTTTATTGCAATTACACAAATATTGTTTGTGTATTGTATTGTGCATCCTGTTTTTGTTAAGGCTGGTTTAAGTCCGAATATCGCAGGTATTTATTTTGTGCTGTTAATGATTTCTTCGGTTCTGTTAGCTGCTGCCGGTAATATTATAAACGACTACTTCGACCTTAATATTGACCAGATAAACAAGCCGGAAAAACTGGTGGTAGAAAAGATTATCAGCAGGCGATGGGTCATATTATGGCATTTGTTATTTAGCGGAATTGGCATTATTATCGGTTTCTATATTGACATCAAAACCAATGTGCGCTTCCTGGGATTTACCCATATGTTCTTAGTGCTGCTGCTTTTTTTATATTCTGTTTCTTTTAAGAAAAAATTGCTTACCGGAAATATTCTCATTTCACTTTTAACTGCATGGGTTATACTTGTTGTTTATTGGTGCGAAGCCTCAAATCTTACCAGGCCGGTTCTTATCGGAAGTTTAACCCGCATAACGTTTTTGTACGCAGGCTTTGCTTTTGTTATTTCGCTTATACGGGAAGTTGTAAAAGATATTGAAGATATTGAAGGCGACCGGCGTTTTGGTTGTTATACAATGCCCATTGCTTTGGGTTTGAATGCATCAAAAGTTTTTGTAGCAGTCTGGTTAGTTGTGCTTATAGGAACATTGCTTATTGTACAATTTTATGTGTTAAACTATAAGTGGTGGTGGAGTGCTGCTTATTGTATTGTGTTTATCGTTATCCCGTTGTTATACATTTTTAAATTACTTTTTCAAGCAAATAAAAGCAAAGATTTTCACCGGCTTAGTTCTCTTATTAAAGCAGCCATGCTTACCGGCATTCTTTCAATGTTGTTTTTTAGGGTTTACCTGTAGCTGCCGTACCTCTTAATGCATGCTGTTTTACTGTAAGTTTGTTTTATGCAAAATATTATACTCGCATCCTCTTCACCGCGAAGAAAACAATTACTGGAATGGGCAGAAGTGCCATTTGAAGTTGTGGTAAAAAGCATTGAAGAAGATTACCCTGAGGCTTTACCTGTAGAAGATGTACCTGTTTTTATAGCGAGGCAAAAAGCAATAGAGGTAAAAAAGTTTTTGGATGAAGCATTTCATCAGCAACATGCAAACAAGCCTATACTTGCTGCTGATACAGTTGTTGTTCTTGGTTCGCAGATAATAGGAAAACCTGTTAACAGAAAGGATGCCATAGCGATACTGCAAGCTTTGTCCGGTAAAATGCATAAGGTAATAACGGGTGTAGTTATACAGTATCAAAAACATGAAGTTTCTTTTTCGGATATTACTTCGGTAGAATTTCACCCGCTTACAACAGAGCAAATCGAGTTTTATGTTGATAAATATGAGCCTTACGATAAGGCAGGAGCTTATGCAATTCAGGAATGGATCGGGGTTGTAGGTATTAAGAATGTTCATGGCGATTTTTATAATGTAATGGGATTGCCGGTAAGCAGGGTAGTACAGGAACTGCGAAGGTTGAATGGGGGTTTATAGAAAGTAGAAGACAGAATATAGAAGGTTAGAATATAGAATAGTATAATTTAGTAAGTATAAAACAAATGACGGAACGTCTACTTCAATTTATATGGCAGTTTCAATACTTTAGTAAGAATGAACTGCATGTTGAGCAAGGCGATAAACTATCCATCTTATACCCCGGGCAATACAATATCAATCAGGGCCCTGATTTTCTAAATGCAAAAGTTATTATTGGTGCTGCCACATGGGCCGGTAATATAGAACTTCATATTTGTTCTTCAGACTGGTTAAAGCACCATCATAGCTCCGATAAAAATTATGTAAACGTTATTCTTCATGTTGTTTGGGAACATGATGTCGAAATTACAACCGATAACGGGTGTGTTCTGCCTGCCTTATCATTAAAAAATTTAGTTCCAAAAGTATTGCTGCAACGTTATGAAAGTTTGATGGCCTCGCAGCACTTTGTTCCCTGCCAAATGTACCTGCCCGTACTTAACGAAATTAGTTGGCTTGCATGGAAAGAGAGATTGGCAGTAGAGCGCCTGCATAGAAAATCAACGCTTATAATAGATCAATTAGCTGAAGCGAATAATCATTGGGAAGAAGTGTTTTGGAGAATGCTTGCACGCAACTTCGGAATAAAAGTTAATGCTGATATTTTTGAAGATGTTGCTAAAACGTTATCAGTGAACATTCTTGCAAAGCATAAAAATCAAATTCATCAGTTGGAAGCTTTGTTACTCGGGCAGGCAGGCTTGCTGGAGAGAGATTTTGAAGAAGACTATCCGCAATTGCTGCAAAGAGAGTATCGTTTTTTTCAGAAGAAATACTTGCTTACACAAATTGCTGTAAAGCCGTTCTTTTTAAGAATGCGTCCGGCAAATTTTCCTACTATACGGTTAGGGCAGTTGGCAATGCTTATTCATTTGTCCTCTCATTTGTTTTCCAAGGTTAAAGAAACAGGTGATGTAAATGAAGTAAAGCAACTGTTAAATGTAACAGCAAACGACTACTGGCATTACCATTATTTATTAGATGAACCCAGCGATTACCAGCCAAAACAATTGGGCAGGCAAATGGCAGAGAACATAGTTATTAATACAATTGTTCCTGTTCTTTTTTCTTATGCATTCTATAACAGTGATGAACAATTGAAAGACAAATGTCTGCAATGGCTCGCAGCACTTTCAGCAGAAAAAAATTCGATTACCAATAAATGGACTTCCTTTAAAGTTTCGAATGCCAATGCAATGGAAAGCCAGGCACTGATTGAATTGAAAAACAATTATTGCAACGAAAAGAGATGCCTGGAATGTTCGGTGGGCAATAGGTTGCTTCGCGATAAAGGGTAACTATCAATATGCTTATAAAAGATTTTTGAGAAGTAAAATTGTTCTTGCTTTAAGACTGATACCTAATCCTATAAATTTAAACTGTTCTTACCGGGCTTCAATTCGTAGCGTTTTCTATTCCAAATTAAACGACCCGGTGTATTAGCAGGAAGCTGTATTGTGATATTCCATTTGTTGTTTTCAAACTGGTACGAAGTATTGATCTTTCCATTAGGATGGGGAATTTCTCCGCTTGCCTTTTTTAATGAACCAAGGTGAGGCTCAATTTTAATTTTGCTGAAACCGGGAGCATCACTATCAATACCCAGAACTGTTCTGAAGAATTCAATATTGGGATGTGATCCCCATGCATGGCAATCAGAACGGGCATTATTTATATCAGATATTTCAGCCCACGTCGTCATGCCTTGTGTTAGGTTGTTGTGCCAGTCTTGCAGCCAGTTTAAATAGTCATTTCCATACCCCGCTTTAGTCAAGGCCTGGTGAACATAGTATTTAAAATAAATAGTTGCCTGGGTAAGAGAGGTATCGTTAAGGATGCGTTTACCCAAATCATTTGCTTCTTTTCCAGTAACTGCGTCGGTTAGTATTGCGAGTGAATTTACATGTTGAGAAAAAAAATCTTTATCAGGGGTATCAGCATAAAGTTGTTTTGATGCATCCCAATATTTTTGTTTCAGCGTTTGTTTTAACTGTGTAGCAGCAGCAAAATATTTAGTGGCATAATCCCTCATTCCCACCTTATTTTCTAATTCTGCTGCAACCTGGTAAGCCAGCAATAACTGGAAATCAAGCGCTGCTGAATTTCCATTTTTCCCAACAGGAGCTATGCCGTTATTCCATCCTTTAGATGTAGCCCAATCGGTAAAGTTCCAGTAAGGCACATTCTTAAGCGACCCGTCATTTTGTTGATACTTGCTAAAGAACCAAAGCACCTGCCTTTCACCGGGCAACATGCTTTTTACAAAAGATACATCAGGCCTGTACTTCCAGTAATCATGTAACATTCCAATCCACCATAACGAAAAGGGCGGTATTTCCTGGGAGTTAGCAGTTGGATAACGGCTTAATGTTGCCCCTTCTGCCATACGCGAATGATTAATCTGTGAAATAGCATTCCGCATTAACCTGTCATCACCTGTATTAAATAAAGAAATAGGGGCCTGTATGCGCGTGTCGCCAACGTACTGCAATTGTTCGTAGTAAGGACAATCCATATAAGTCTCGTTGGCGCAGAGCCTTGCTGTTCTCCAGCTTACATCCATAATCTCCTTTGCATTTTTTGTATCTGCATCAAACTTAGCATTCATGTTGAAAGGATAACCGGTAAAGGTTGAATAGAGATCTTCTAATTGCAAAGGCTCATCTTTTGTCTCAATTTTTAGTTGTAAATATCTAAACGTACGCCACGATAAAGAAGTGAAGTTTTGATTCGCACTACCGTTTGAAATAATCCTGTCTTCTTTACCTACAAATCTTTTTCCTTCAACTTCATTGCGGTTACCTTTTTGATGTTGGGCACGCCAATCTTTTTGGTCTCCCTCATTTATGTACAATGCTTCGTTATAAGCCAAAGAGATCGTTGCATTTTTACCACCATTAAAGTCGATGGTGGGATAAGCGTTGGTAAGAAATGTTTGATCTAAAAGAATTGTTGCTTTTGTGTTGGCAGGAATAGTTACAGTTGTCTTTTGTGCGGGGAAAGATGCAGGTAAAGTAATGCCTTCAGCTCTGCGAACTTTCTGTAATCGTTGTTCAGTAAGCTCCATTTGAGGAATGGTTCTTGGCACCAGCATCCATCCAAACTGGTGTGCAAAAATGCCTTTTGGTAAACCATGAAATATCTGTTGTGAAGCTTGCCATTGTTCATCTTTAAAATCCACGTTCATCCAGTCTGTTTCTGATTGATTCATGTCAATCATTTCACCCGGACCGGCAACATAATAACTGTATACAAGCTGTGGCGTTAACGGTTTATAGCTACTATCCCTTTTGCACTTCCAGCTATTGTTGGTATTGATGATTTCTTCGTTTGCCGTATTGCCTTGCAAAATGAACGCAGTGCGATAAGAAATTTGCGCCTCGGGTTTTTGCGCCCCATCGTTCCATACAATGCTTGTAATAATATTATTACCCGTTTGTAGGAAAGCCGCTATGTCTACAGTTTCAAAACTCCAGTGATATAAATCTCCGCGAGCCGGCCCATGTGAAGCAAGCTTTCCATTTACAAATAATTTATACCGGTTATCTCCTGAAATATGTACGGTAAACGAAGACGGTTTATTAGCAAGTGAGAAGGTCTTTCTGAAGTTGTGTACGCCATAATCTTTTGTTGGCTGATTAGGGACAGTGATCCAATATGCATTCCATGCTTTATTTAGAATGGAGGGAGCAATTGGTTGAGCATGAAGCCATGCGCATGGCATTAGTATAAGGAAAAAAAAGGTGAGGGACGTTTTAAAATACTTCATAAAGCAGTTGATATATCGTTCAGAGCAATGTACATTTTTTAAGCATTTGATAATATATCTTGCGATAAAATAAACGAGTTTCGCGCCAAGACAAATAAGGAGAAAAGGCGCAAAGGCTTCTACTTTGCGGCATGATTTATCTTGGCCGCTTCGCATGAAAAATAGTAAAGGCTTTCTAACTAAACAACTAAAAGTGTAATTTACCTGCTGTTTAATTTTCTACAATTAAGAACGCTTCTAACAATCCTGATTTCCTTCAACCAAAAGCAACTTCCAAAATGAGATATTTATTTCTGTCGCTTCTTGTACTAACCTTATTTTCTTGTCAAATTGCGGGATTTGAAAATGACGATAGACAAATAATTGCCAAGGATGTGATACGTGCAAAACTTCATCATGCGCTTTCTTTCGATGTTGTTGGCTTTAACCAAGACACGGTTACTAACTGGACTGATACGACCATTGTGCATCCCATTTCCTACACCCTGGATTTTGTTTATAATGATTCAAGTGGCGTATTAAAATCGAAACGGGGAGAGGTGATTTTTCCTCCAACAGGTAATACAGTCTTAAGTTCTTCAATCCTGGATCGGTAAAACAATAAAGATTAAGCTAATCATATGAGCAACCAAAATCAGCGCTTCCTATCTCTGGATGTATTTCGTGGAATGACCATTTGTTTTATGATTATTGTAAATACCCCCGGAAGCGGTTCGACTCATTTTGCTCCTTTAGACCATGCAGAATGGCATGGATTTACCCCTACAGATCTTGTGTTTCCTTCTTTCTTATTTGCTGTTGGTAATGCCATGAGCTTTTCCATTGATAGATACAGGCAAATAAGCGATGCCGCTTTTTTAAGAAAGATATTTAAACGGACACTTCTTATTTTTTTACTGGGATATTTAATGTACTGGTTTCCATTTTTCAGGCTTGATGCAGCAGGACATATTATAAGTGCTCCAATAAAAGATACCCGAATTATGGGTGTATTGCAACGCATTGCTCTTTGTTACGGTTTTGCTGCCTTGCTTATTCATTATTTGTCAGCGAGAGCCGTAGCTGTGGTAAATGTTCTATGTTTAGTGGGATACTGGGTGCTGCTATTAATTTTTGGAGATGCACAACAGCCTTATAGTTTACTTGGTAATGCAGGCCTTTATTTAGATAAATTTCTTTTTGGTAATAATCATCTTTATAATGGTGAGGGAATTCCTTTCGATCCCGAAGGTTTGTTAAGCACTATACCTGCAATTGTAAATGTGGTTATAGGATATTATGCCGGAAAATTTATACAGCAAAAGGGTAAGGGGTTTGAAACAATTGCAAGGCTTATGTTAGTTGGAAGCTTGTTTATTTTCATTGCAATTTGGTGGAATATGGTTTTTCCTATCAACAAAAAATTATGGACGAGTCCGTTTGTTTTGCTTACTACAGGCCTCGACCTGATGATACTCTCCGCACTTATTTATATAATTGAAATTAAGAACTGGACAACTTTTAACTGGACAAACTTCTTTGTTATCTTAGGTAAAAACCCATTATTCATTTACCTGCTTTCAGAGCTATTGTTAACTATTATTGTTATGGTCCGTGTTCAACCCCGTATTAGTTTTTATAACTGGATCAATAAGGTGTTTTTCCAGGTGATTGCCCCTGGTGCTTTGGGTTCTTTCTTGTTTGCAATCTCTTATATGCTCCTTTGCTGGATGATAGGATGGTGGTTGAATAAGAGAAAAATTTACATTAGGGTTTAGTGTTACATGCTTTGCCTTACAACTATTCTCGTTATTGCCAGGAGGAACGACCAAGCAATTTGATGGTCTAATTTTAAACTGTCCTTAGTCATAAAGAGAGGATTGCCTCGTTCCTTGTAACGACGAGAAAACTAAATAACCTTCCGTCACTCCTGCTTGTGGAAACTTTGGTTAGAATAAGCAATAAGTTCATCAACACTTCGACAGGCTATCCTTGCATTTGCAAAATAGTAAACTTAGAATTGCTGCGATAATGGAATAATTCTAAATTGCCGCAAAAGTATTATTCTTTACATTCTGCATGCTTCAACCTAAACGAAAAGCTTCCATGTTAAAACTAAATCTTCCACCAAACAATTTACGGGTAGCCAAATGGCTTTTAATTACACCATTAATATTATCTGTGCTTTTCATTTTATCATGCAATAAAAGGTCGGGAAAGCCGAGGGTTTTAGTATTTAGTAAAACATCAGGATGGGTGCATACATCTATACCTAATGGAATTGCAGCCATACAAAATTTGGGCGGAGAAAATGGGTTTGATGTTGACAGCACAAGGGATGCTTCTTACTTTAATGACGACTCACTTAAAAAGTATGCTGCAGTAGTTTTTATGAGTACAACTGAAGATGTTTTAAACTCTGACCAGCAGGTAGCGTTTGAGCGATACATTCAATCCGGTGGCGGCTTCGTAGGCGTGCACTCAGCCGCAGATACCGAGTATGATTGGGGTTGGTATGGAAGACTTGTAGGCGGATATTTTTATGATCATCCGGGCATTCATGACACCTTTAAAAATGTGCAGGAAGGTGTTTTTAATGTGGCAGATCAAAATAATAACGCAACAAAACATCTTCCTAAGCAATGGAGACGAACAGACGAATTTTACAGTTTTAAAAAGCTAAGCAACGACACGAAGGTTTTAATCACATTGGATGAAAACACCTATCAGGGTGGAAAGAGAATGAGTAATCATCCAATGGCGTGGTATCATGAATACGATGGAGGACGGGCTTTTTATACAGCACTTGGCCATACTGAAGAATCATACACAGACCCCTCATATCTTAAACATCTTTTAGGAGGAATTCAATACGCAATTGGCGATAATGAAAAGCTTAATTATTCCAATGCCAAAAGCCAGCCCATACCTGAGGAAAACAGGTTTGTAAAAACTACATTGTCGCAGGGCAATTTTTTTGAACCAACGGAAATGGCTATTCTTCCAAACTTTGATATTCTTGTTACCCAGCGCAGGGGTGAGATATTGCGGTACAGCGACAAAACAAAGGATGTAAAGCAGGTGGGTTTCCTAAATGCTTATTATCAAACCAATACCAAAGGTGTAAATGCAGAGGAAGGCGTGCTTGGACTTACGTTAGATCCCGACTTTAAAACCAATAACTACGTCTACATTTATTATAGCCCCATGGATACTTCCGTTAACAGGTTATCGCGTTTTGAATTTAAAAATGATACGATTGATCTTCGTTCAGAAAAGGTGGTGCTTCAACTGTATTCGCAAAGGGAAATCTGTTGCCACACCGGTGGTTCATTAGCTTTTGGTGCAGATAGAACTTTGTTCCTTTCTACCGGCGATAATTCCACCCCATTTGATGAACCTAATGCCCGTTATGTAAACCATGGCTTTGCTCCTTTAAACGATGTTCCTGGGCACCAGCAATATGATGCCAGAAGAACATCTGGCAACACCAACGATCTTAGGGGAAAGATATTGCGGATTAAAATAAATACTGATGGCACTTATAGCATTCCGCAAGGCAACTTGTTTCAAAGCGATCCTAAAGCAAGGCCGGAAATTTATGTGATGGGAAACCGTAATCCTTATCGGATATCTGTGGATAAGAAAACAGGTTTTCTTTATTGGGGTGAAGTTGGACCGGATGCTAATGCTGACAGTTTTGAGACCCGTGGCTCCCGTGGTTATGATGAGGTGAACCAGGCAAAAAAAGCCGGTTACTTTGGATGGCCTTTATTTGTAGGAAACAATTTTGCCTATCGCGAATTTGATTATGCTACCGGTAAAATTGGTGGGGCGTTCGATCCTGCAAGACCGTTAAACCGATCACGAAATAATACGGGGCTTGAACAATTACCGCCGGCTCAACCGGCATTTATCTGGTATCCATATGCACCGTCAAAAGATTTTCCGCAGGTTGGAACTGGCGGCCGGAATGCTATGGCAGGCCCCGTTTATTATGTTGACAATTTCCCTAAAAAAACCCGTTACCCCGATTACTTTGATGGAAAATTAATCGTTTACGAATGGATGAGAGATTGGATGAAAGTAGTAACCATGCTTCCTAATGGAGATTTTGACAAGATGGATCCTTTATGGAACAAACAAAGAATAAAGCCGCTATTGATATGGAAGTAGGGCCCGACGGGAGACTATATTTATTGGAATATGGTAAAGGATGGTTCTCAAAAAATGCTGATGCTGGTATAACGCGAATAGATTATATGGCAGGTAATCGTCCACCTAAAGTTGATAGCCTTGTTGTTGATAAGGAAAGCGGTACACTTCCTCTTACTATTTCGGCCCAGGTGAAAGCAAAAGATCCTGAAAATGATGCGCTTACTTATGTATGGAAAATCGGTACCCAAACGCAGGAAACCAAAGATCCTGTTCTTAAATATACAATCAAACAAGCGGGAGAATATCCTGTAAGCGTTGAAGTAATGGATGCAGAAAAGGCGTCATCAAAAAGCAGTGAAGTAACCGTATATGCAGGAAATGAACAACCACAGGTAGATATAAGTGTGCAGGGGAACAAAAGCTTTTACTTCGCGGGTAAACCTATACAATACCAGGTGAAAGTTGTTGACAGGGGTGATAGTGTAAGTACCAGCAATTTGTTTATTGGTGCGGACTTTTTGCAAGGCAACGAAGACCTTGCATCCGAAGGCCACCAGATAGTTCCACCAGAGATTATGGGTAAGAATATTATGATGAGTTCTGATTGTAAATCCTGCCATAAAGTAAATGAAAAATCAATAGGGCCTTCTTTCACACAGATAGCGCAACGGCGAAAAACTGAACTAAGGCCAAACAATTATATTATGGATGTGATCCTTAAAGGCAGCAGTGGAAAGTGGGGTGAAAATGTAATGCCTGCACACCCTACTATGAAAGGCGGTGATGCCAAGCAAATTGCAGAATTCATATTATCGTTAGCCTCTGATAAAGTTAAGCGAAAATCACTACCGCCAACAGGAACAGTTACACCAAAGCCACAGATAACACAGAAACAAAATACTTATTTTGCTATTAATGCATCTTATACCGATTTGGGTGCTGCCGGAGTAAAGCCACTTACAGGGGCAAAAAGAGTTATTTTAAAAAGTAACATTATTGATGCCGGACAAATTAAAACAATGACGGGTTTTACATCCAAAGATTCTTCAGGAAATAAATACCTCGTATTTCCTGCCAGGGAAGGTTTTTTACAAGTAACCAAAGTTGATCTTACAGGAATAAGAAGTATTACACTTATGGGTGGTAGTAATGGAGCAAATGCCAATTACACAATTGAAATAAGAACAAACAGTGCAACAGGTAGTATTATAGGACAGGGAGAATTAATGGTAGCTAACAACAAACCGGTTTCTTTAGCAGTACCAATACAACCTTCCGTAAATGGAGATATGCAAGCCGTTTTTATTGCAGTGAGAACTAATGGTGCTTTAAGTGGAAATGTGTTACTGAAAACTGTTAGGTTTAATCCGTGAGAAACTATAGAAAAATTTACTAGAAATACTTGAAATAGAAAGAGGCTGCCTTCAATGCAACCTCTTTCTATTTAGCTAAAACCTCTCACCAATTCTTACACTTCTTTCTCTACGATCTTTCCGCTCCGCTTATTTTTAAGAATAACCTTTTTCGCTCCGTAATGTGTCATTTCTTCCTTTACCAGGTAATGCTCGTTATCGTATTCAACTAAATGACTTTCTTTAGTTATTCCTTCTTTGCCTCTCCATATATCAAGTTTTACCGGTTCCCACAGTTTACTTTTTGCTGAGCGGTAACAGGCATCAAGAATAGAGTTAACCACATACCCATCATAAAATGTTTCTTTAGGTTCTGCACCTTTTTCTATTGCATTAAACATATCCATAAACATATGATTGTAGCCAAGGTCATTCAATTCATCGCCTACCGGAAACAGCCAGCCTGTGTTGCTCTCCGACTTTTCTGATACATAATCAGCACCTTTGCCTGTGGTAAACATTTCGAGGCCGGTGCGCAAAAAATGATTTGTCCAAATAGTTCCTTCGGTCCCCATAACCTCATCACGTAAATCTAATCCACCACGAAACGTCCAGCTTACTTCAAATTGGCTAATTGCACCACTTTCATATTTTATTAAGCCTATTGAATGATCTTCTGCATCAATTGGCTTAACCTGCGTATCTGCCCAGCACATTACTTCCACCGGTTTAATGTCTTTACCAATATAGGTTCTGGTAATCTCAACACAATGGCATGCAAGATCTAGGATACAGCCACCACCGGCCTGCTCTAAATCCCAGAACCATTCACTGTGGGGGCCAGGATGTGTTTCTCTCGACTTAGCCCAAAGTATCCGACCAAGAGCGCCATTCTTTACACTTTCAAATGCCTTTAAAAATTTGGGTGTATACACTAAGTCTTCCAGATAACCGTTAAAGATGCCTGCGCTTTCAACTGCTTCAAGCATGCGTTTTGCCTCGCCTGCATTTCTACCTAAAGGCTTTGTAACCATTACAGCTTTTTTGTGCTTGCAACAGAGCATTACAGCCTCTTCATGCAAATTGTTAGGAAGCGCGACGCAAACTATATCAACATTAGGATGAGCAATTGCTTCTTCCAAATTTGTCGTCCAATGTTCTACGTTGTAATCTTCAGCAAACTTTTTAGTCGACTCCTCCCGCCTCGAATAAATGCTTACAATCTTATCCCTGCTTCTGTAGCCTTGTAAAGAGTCAGCATAAAAACGCCCAATAAAGCCTGAGCCAAGCATAGCGATTCGTTGCATAAATTTAATTATTAGGTTTAATGATTATAAGAGCTAAAAGATTAACTATAGTTGTGCCTATTTCTTTTGTTCAATTAGTATCAGCTAAAGTAATATTATCTTCGAAACATCCCCTTGAAATAAACAATTAAAATGAAAGCTTTTAATATTGTCTTCATTGTGCTGTTCATAATTTCTGCTGCCTTACAATACAATGATCCGGATCCTTACATATGGATTCCTATTTATTTATATGGTGCACTTATTTGTTATCAGGCATGGCAGAAAAAGTTTAGCCCTTTTCTATATTTTATCGCCTTTTTAGTTTACGGAGGGTATGCT
>MWYU01000143.1 GCA_002050375.1 Chitinophagales bacterium 62-2 | reverse complement strand
GTACTGTATAAGACAGGTACCGCAATAATTGCTATTATAAGTAATATTCCTGCCTTTAAGCCAAAAAAAGCAATACTAACAGCTGATGCTATTGAAAACAACAAAATAATACCAAGAATTAATGGATGATTAATCTTATCAATAAGCAGTTTCTTTTTAAACCGTTGCAACTGTATTGTTTTCGTATCAGTAAATAGACTGCTTTGTATAGCTCTGTTTTCCACTTAAAAAAATAAAATTTTAAAGAAAAAAAAGTAAACGGTGGCGAAGGCTATAATCAGGGCAATTATTTTTGTAACCCGTTCAGTAGTACTTAATCCCTTAATTTCACTTTCTGCTTTCTTCTTTATATTAGTAGTTGGATAAACTTTCATGTAAAACTTTTTAGTTCCGTCTTTCTAATTCCTTCTCTTAAAACTATAGTGTTACATGCCTTGAGTATTCTTTTTATAGTAGTGCCGGGTAGCTACAGAATATCTATTAGCCTTCCTTATTTTAAGCAAGGCTAATACCTGATAAAAAATAAATTTTGGAATATTGGGCAAGGAATTATAAACACGATGATCGGTATTGGATTTACGTAAAGCAATAAGAAACCCAATTGCGAAAAGCAAAATGCTAATGAACCAGATAACAGATACTATTGGAGCTACCCAAAAATTAATAAGTGCAAAAAACACTGATAGTATAAGAAATATAAATAAAGGTGGACGCAATAAGACAAGACCAAAAAGAAATTGGTTCCAATTAGCATGTACCAAACCTTTTCCTACTAATTTAAAACCATAGCTAAAATATCTAAACCAGGTGTTGATCCATCTTGCTCTTTGTTTTACCAATTGTTCAGTGTTTGCAGTTTTTTCATCGTACACAATTGCACGTTCAGCGAAGGCAATGCGTAAACCCTTGTTTACAATTTGATACTGCAACACTTTGTCGAAACCTGCACCGGTAATATCTAAATGTTCAATACTTTCACGGAAAAGCTTTGTAGTAAAAGCCATTCCAGAGCCAGCCAGGGTAGCAGAAGAGCCGGCATTAAATAATATTTTACCATCATAAAAATGATAGTAAATATCCCTTGCAGCATCTAAGCATGCGTAAGTGGTATTAAAATTTTTTGCAGCCCTCATGCCCTGTACTGCCTCGAATCCGGCATAAAATAGTTTATTAAGTTCGTTGAGGTATTCAGGGTGAACCAGGTTATCACTGTCTATAATAGTTAAGCGTTCATGTGCTCTTTTGAAACGACGAATAGCGTAAAAATGAGACCTTGTATTGCTGGCCAATGTTTCTTCGGGACATAAAACGAATACTTTATCGGTTGAAAAATGCAAATCCGTAACATCACATTTGTCTGCCACAATATAGACAAGGTAATTATTATAGTTAAGTTTCAGAATGGAATTTACTACTTCAGGCAGCAACGCTGTTTGTTCATAAGCAGTAACAATGATAGCAATATCGGCTTCGTGGGCTGGGACTGTAAGATTTGTATAATTATTCCTTTTTAATGTATATATTATATACAGCAATAAGGGCATAAATAGATTATACCCTATCAGCATTTGTAATAGTATCCAAAGCCCTATTAGAAATGTCATGCATACGATTTTTTTGCAGCTTTTGGTTTTTCGGAAGTTACATTTTCATTAACTACTTTATTCATTACCCACCCCGCTAACCTTCCGTTCAAACTGCTTAAATAATCGATTTCTTTTTTCTTTCCTTTAGTAATGTTTTGACCTGCTGCAAATACCGGAACTACTTTATCGCTGAAAGATATCCACTCTCTTGCTTTATTAAAAGTATCGAGTGAAGAAATTTCTATAAGGATGATATCAAATTTGTCTCTTAATACTTGCAATTTTGATTGAATGCTACTATGATTACTAATTTCCAACAGCGATACATCTTCTCCTTTATTACCCATTACCACCAACTTCTTATCCAATTCAAATATTTCATCTACGTTTTGATTTGACAGCAAAAAATCTTCTAAATACAAATCAGGATTCAAGATTTCCCTCATAGTTGGGTTGTCAAAATTCCCATCAATCAATAATACTCTTTTATTGATCATTTTATATGCATAAGCAAGATTAAGTGCCAAAAATGTCTTTCCCTCAGATGGTTGGAGGCTTGTTACAGCTATAATTTTTGAGTCAGCCAGGTCATTGTCAATTTCAAATCTAATAGATCGTAGTTGGCTTTTTAACTGTTTCAAATGAGTTGTATCATTTGTTTTTTCCCATAAGGCATGGGGATCCAGAGTTGCTCCCCGCATAATACTTAAAGTGCCTAATACGGGCTGTTGCGTGCCATCCGCAAGCTCCTGAGCGTTGTTTATTGAATGATCAAAATAAAACATTAAAAACAACACTCCTACTGCAAACAGAAAACTTACGATACCCCCTAAAATGACCATAATGAGTCTTCTTGAAGGCAGGGCAATTTCTGGCATAGCCATTTCTACCTGGCGTAATCGTATAGGAAAACTCGACTCTAATTTTGTTTGGTTAAACTTGTTAACTAAATCTACATATTCCCGGCTTTCATTTTCAATTTCTTTCTCAGAAGCCTGAATATTGGCCTGATTGGGTGCCAGTACATTTAATTTGCTGGTTAAGCTGTTTACCATATTATCCAGTGAAGCAACACTATTCTTAGCCATTTCCAGATTAATCTCAGTATTAAGCTTTTCTTTAACCAGGTCGGGCTTTACATTAACAGCTATATTAGAGGTCCTTTTATCATTAGCATCATTAATATTAGCTGTAAGCGCATTCTGCAAGGAGTCAATCTTAGTTTTATACCTCACATCAAAATTGCTTTTGATATACTCATCATTTAGAGCATTTAACCTGTTGCGTGTGGCAAGTATATCCTGGTTAGACTTTGTCAGGCTATTCTCCAGGGTCTTTTTTTCTTTGGGATCTAACTGAGCGTCAATATTGTTTAACACACTACCATAAGCGGTAATGTTTTTTTCCGCTTCCTGTCTTTTGGACTGAAAATCCGCAATTTGCGTCATTAATACATTAGCTTGATTATTTACATCTAATATCCGGTTCTTTATTTTGTAATTTTTTAAAGCCATCATCTTTGCCGTTAATGAAGCTTGCCTAACTTTTAACGAGCTATCCAGATAAGTGATTGTTCTTTCTTTTTTTTGATTAACAATAGAGGTATAATAGTTAATAAATTCTTTACTTAACGTATTAAGTATAAACGCAGAAAGCATAGGGTTTTCTGACTCAAAGTCAAGATATATGTAGTCGCTCGTTTGCAAGCGATACGCATTAAGCTTTTTAGTTAGCGATTCGTAGTCATATTTTTTTGAAACCAATAATTTATTCAGGGCATTTTGATCTTTGTCCCATAAAGAAAGCTCTTCCATCTTACTGTATTTCCGCGAAAAAACATCAATTGCATGTTTTCGTTCTGCATCGTTCATGTCTTGTTCTAAAGAGCTCTGCTTTCTATACGGTGGCTTTTGGGAGAGATCGTGAATCATCAACTGATAAGAAACCTGGTTCACCACTTTTTTTAGCAGCATCATCTGAATAATATTACTGAACTCCTGGCTTATTTTACTCTCCATGAGTGCATTCTTGTTAATAAATTCATCTGATCGTTCTACAAGGCCGGTAGCTATCCGGGAGGTGGACCTATATGTTTTTGGAAGGTTACCCATAAGAACAAAAGTTACAATAGCACTGATTAAGGGAACCAGAATCAGGGTTTTTTTGTAACGCATCAAAACTTTAAAAAAATTAGCCAGCTCCATAATATTTCTCCTTTATTTCAACTCTTCTAATTTTTTGTTTAAAAGCTCCTCTAAATGTGCTTTAGCAATCAGCATCTCAGTTTCTGTATTGATTTTATCCTGATTTTGCTGATTATAAAAAATTTGGGCCTTGCTTAAATTATCAAACGTTTCCAGCCCTCTTTCAAATTTACTACGAAGAGAGTTCAACATTGTTTGCGCCTCTAAAGATAACTGCGTACGTTGTTTTAATAAGATAATCTGCTGAATATATTTATAATATCTTTCTTTCACATCTGCTTCAATAGTTAACGCATATTCCTGTTGTTCTAAAATGGACACATCCCTTTCCCCTTTTTGCGCATTTATTAAAGCAGGCTTTTGAAAAAGCGAACCAAAATTTAAAGAAAATCCAAATTGAAAAGGACTGGATGTATTCTTACTGGTTGGAGGGATTGCACCGCCGGCAGCAGATGGAGGAAGATATATATAATATACACCCAGTCCATCAAACCAGGAAAGTTTTATTTTTTTTAAGTTATTCTCAGCAATTTCTACCTGCTTTGCATAGATTTTATTTCTTGGATAATTTTCTTTTGCAGTTTGTATCAACTTTTCCAAATATTGCATTGATATCTCATTCATCATCGTCTCCTGCGCATTTACTTCTGAAAAACCAAATAAAATGAATAAAATTATGATTCTTATTTCTTTCATTAATTTAAACTTATATCTAAAAATAAACAATTTGACATTAACAAACAACAATATTTTCTTCATGAACGATTTCTTTTTGTAATAGGTTTTTACTATGGTTGTAAATATCCAAAACCAATAACGTTTAAAACATATT
>MWYU01000182.1 GCA_002050375.1 Chitinophagales bacterium 62-2 | reverse complement strand
CTTCAATGGTGAGCCAGTGCTGATAATTTATTTTTGCCAGGCTCGAAAAGGCTTCATCAAAACGTACCTGACCGTCTCCCGGTGTTCCGCGGTCGTTTTCACTAATATGAACGTGCGCAAGCAATGGTGCAATGATTGAAATTGCATCGTTGAAATTCTTTTCTTCAATATTACCGTGGTGCGTGTCAAACATTGCTTTTACGTTGGGATGGTTGGCCGTCTTCACCAACCTCGTCAATTGTTTGGTTGTATTGCACAGATAACATTCAAAACGGTTAAGCGCTTCTAACGCGAGGGTAATACCCGCCTGGGCGGCATAGTCTCCGGCTGCACGTAATACTTCCCCACTCCACTCGTATTCCCGATCTTCAGGTGCACGCTTTGCAAAAACAGCATGGGCTGAATGAAAAGGACCACACATTATTTTGGCGTTTAAATCATACGCCCGGTCTATGCCCCACTTAATCCTATCCAGCGCTTTAGCCCTTATTGCGGCTACTTCGCTCACGGGATTTTCTTCTTTACCTACCACAAAAACTGCAGTTACTTCTAAACCAATTTCTTTAGTGTAATTGCCAAGGGATTTATAAGCAGCTTCATCCGCTGAACCAACAAAAAGCTCTACTCCATCGTAACCAATTGTTTTCAGCCTATCAACTGTAGGTTTTAATTCATCTGAAACTACCGCTGACCACGCCAGCACATTAAATCCAATTTTATTCATAACTAAAGCAAGATTATTGAAGCTGGTATAAACGGTTCTACTTTATTCCCCGATACGGCACATTTATTTCTATTTTACCCGCCCATTTTTTAGGCACAGGCTTTCCCGCTGCCCAGTGGATTGCATTAATTACAAGGCGCTGAAAAGGTTCAATGGCGAAATCTTCAGGATGCCCAAGGGTAGTCATAAAGAATTTTGCCCCATAGGTATTTTGTCCCGTCCAGGCTACAGGGTTATCTGTTGCATCTTTTTTATCAGGATTAATGGGATGGCCCATTAATAACCATGTTGATCCTTTGGTTGGATAATCTGGAAGCACTTTGTATAACCATGATTTTGCCTGGAAATTATTACCAACGCCTGTAAGAATTGGGTTTTTAGCTGCCTGCGAAATGATGCTTACATCAGTAGTAGACTTATGGCCATAATGAGTATGGTTAGCTTTCCCACCCCAGCCGGGAGGAGCATTAAACGCAAGTTCTCCAAAGGCGTTCCACTTCTCTAACTCGTGTCCTTTTGGGTAATTAAAAGCGTGGGTTGTGGTACGGAAACCGATTACAGGCTTGCCGGTTTTTAAGTAGTCTTCTATATGTTTCACCTGGTCGACCGGCAACCGCCGCCAACGAAGGAAAAAGACGGCCACATCAGCTTCTTTTAAAGCTTCTAACCCCGGAATGTTTTCTTCAGAATTTTGATCAGGATAAGCTTTCAAAAATTTAGTACGAAACCCATAACTCCTTTCTAATTCAGCAGCAATCAACGGAAGGGTGGCTTCGCCACTATACTCATGATCGCCGGTAACAAAAACGATCAGGGGCTTTTTTGCATTGGCACTGGTTCTGGTTTGCGCACAGGAGTAAAAGCCGGACTGCAACAAAAAGCACAGCAAAAAACCGGAGGTAATATTTCTAAGAATTTTCATTGATGGCTGAGGTTAAATACATTAATAACTGTTATAAATTTTATTTCTCCATCGGATGTTGTTTAAGTAGTTCCTGTGGTGAATAAAAGCCTGTTTTGCTTCTTGTGGCTGCCCGTACCTGTTTCACCCTGGCGGGGGATACAGCCGACGCTTTGTTGCCAAACGAATTTCGAACATAGGTTACTACTGCAGCTACTTCATCGTCTTTAAGCATTCCGCCAAACGGTGTCATTGGTACTTGCCCGGAATATTTTTTCCCCTGTACTTCCATAGGTCCATACAGTCCTTTTAAAACAATTTTTATAAGTCTGTCCTGGCTACCCAATACCCATTTGTTACCGGTAAGCGGTGGAAAGCCGGATGCAGGAAGACCTTTACCGTCGGGCTGATGACAGGTAGTACAAAATCCTTCCCTCGAATAAATCGCTTTCCCTTTATTAAAAAGGTCGCGGTCAATTCCTTGAAGTTCGGTTTTTACGATTGCTTCTTTTTTCTCTTTCAGCTCATGCCCGTTTAAGTGAGCAAGTGCTGTTTCATAAGCAGGGCGCATCCATTCATCCAACGGCTTCTTACCAGCCTCCATTACAACTGGCAGCCCCTTCGTTTTGTCGAGCCACGAGGCTGCTACTATTGCTTCGAGGCGAACCCGACCGTCCAGATCTCTTGCTGCCTGCATAAGCAGGTTTGCCTGTTCAGCAACCTGGTGACCTGTATAACGCAGAACCCGAACTGCAGCAGCTCTTGCATGGTAATCTTTCGCCTGGAGTAACTGGCGAAGTAATTTTTCATCCACTTTATTAAGGCCCCAGGTTACCCAAAGGGCTTCAAGCAGATTATGTTCATACCTCGAATTATTTTTATCGAGGTTGGCTACCCACGTGTTTAGCTGAGAAAGTACTTCAGAAGTCTGGCGACCCCGAAGTTCACGACGGGTACGGTAGCGGGTCCGATATTCAGGAAGCTTAAGGTTATCTAACAGTTCACCTATGCTTGCCCCATCCACTTTCGCTGGTTTAACCAGGGGCCGCGAGGGATAAGTGATCCGGTATATTCGTCCATGTACATGATCGCGAAGGGGGTCGCGGGCATTATGTTGCATGTGACCAATAAGTACATTATGCCAGTCTACTACGTATAAAGAACCATCAGGCGCAAATTCCATATCAACCGGGCGAAAGTTCTTGTCCTCTGATACCAAAAGATCCTGGCGGTGCTTACTCTTATAACCGGTGCCATCGTCTGTCAATGTGTGTTCTTTGGTTCCTAAAAAGCCTATGTTGTTGTTGATCAGAAAGTCGCCCTGCACGTCATCAGGAAAGTGACGGCTTGAAATAAACTCAAGCCCGGAAGTAGGACGTACTCTGTGCTTTTCTTCAATTAGCTGAACTGATTTGTGAGTGGCTACGCCATACCGCGACTTTACTGACCCTGGCATCATCCATCGAACATCCGGGTTGGAAGTCTCCGCAAAGAAATTCTGCCCCCATTCGTCAAACGCTATTCCCCAGGGATTGGGAATGGAAAGTTGTGCTGTTCTTTCAAGCTGGCGGCGTTGCGGATTATAACGGTAGAATCCGCCATTAGTAGCACGAACCGGGCCGTAAGAAGTCTCAACATTAGTATGTAAGAAAACACCTTCTCCCATATAAATCGCACCCGATGGATCTACGGTATAAGTATGGTGGGCATGATGTGTATCGTGATCATCAAAACCGCTAAGCAAAATTTCCTTCGTATCGGCTTTATCATCGCCGTCTGTATCTTTTAAAAGCACCAGGTTAGTTCCCTGGGAAACATAAACGCCTTCAGGCGCCAGCTCGAAACCAACCGGGATATATAAACTATCAGCAAAAATTGTTTGTTTATCAGCCTTACCATCTCCATTTGTATCTTCTAAAATAATGATCTTATCATTTGGCTTTTTATCGCCCGGTTTCCATGCCGGATAAGTGGGCATAGTAGTCAACCATAAACGCCCCTTATTATCAAAAGATAACTGGTTTGGCTTAGCCAAATTAGTAAATTCCTTTTCTGAAGCAAAGAGTTCTATTTTATAACCCGGTGCTACTTTAAGTTTGCTAACAGCCTCATCTCCATACAGGTATTCCATGCTGCCATTTTTTTCCGGATTATAGTTTGTTTTTACAGGTGGAAGCACTAAAGTTTTTGCGTCGGATGCTGCCACATCCATTTTCTCTCCTTTAGCTGCCTGCCAGATAGCCGAATCTCTTATGGCTGTCATCTCACGGATTTTTGCAAGTTCTGCCGGATAATTGTCCGGTCCAAACGGGTTAAACCTTCGACCATATACATGAACACCATTAGGAATTTTGAGATCATTATGCCACAGAAAGTTTTTCTCCATTACTGCAGCATGAACCAATGCACGGTTTGCTTCGGCTTTGGCTTCATCTTTACCAAATACCTCATCTGCAAGCAGTGTAGAAAACTTAGCATAACCCGCATCAGTGAGTTGGGAACCGTCTATAGTTAGCGGGTTATCAGTTGTTTCAAACCATTGTTTTAATGGTGAAAAGGCGTCTACAAAATGGACTTTGTTTTTGGCTGAGATCTCTCTCATTGCGTCGGTATACAAGGCAAGATTCGCATTTTCCTGTTTACCATTTGGCAGATCATATTTATCAGAAAGATCTTCGAAAGCGATGGGAGATACAATAGCCAATTGAGGAGGAGTTATTCCGTTGTATTTCTGACGTAACGTATGTTTGATGAAGGCATCCAACTCGGCTTTGTAATTTTCGAGCCCTTGTTTACCCTGGAAGGATTCATTGAAGCCAAAGAAGGCTATTATAATATCAGCCTTATGCCTGGCAATCCATTGGTCAGGTGTTTCATAAAAACCCTGGCTGTCTGAATTCCTCGCCAGTTCAGTCTGAAATTTTTCCGCCCCTGGAAATGCCCACGGTGAAAGTCGTCCTGAATGAGGCCTGAAACCAGGGGTGTTACCACCATCACACATATTTCTGATATAAAG
>MWYU01000580.1 GCA_002050375.1 Chitinophagales bacterium 62-2 | reverse complement strand
GAAGTATCATAACCATATACATTAAAACCAATCTCTTTTGCCTTTCGAACCACACCTGCCATGAAAGGTTCTAATACATAAAAACCATCTTTTTTACTAGGAAAGGTATCATTCAGGGGTTTTCTGCTCCTGTCCTCGATGCAAAGATTCTTATATCCTTGTTGGTAAAGACTATCTAACAGGAGGTAAACAAATAATCTGTGCCTGAAATCATAATGAGATTCGTTGATCATCAGCATTTTTTGGGTTTTGGCTATTTCAAACACCTTGCTTATTGCATCTCCATCTATTCCGAACTTATTATTAGGATTTACAGTAGTGGAAGGACTTCTGTATTGTTCGTAGCTTTCGTGTATGCTATCTAAATTATCGAAAAAGCTAACTCTTGTTACTAAATCCTGGTGGTAATAATTATCTGCATTATAATGTTCAATTGTGTCTATCGGTATGGCTTTTAATGCATTAACTGCTGTTATATAATTCTTCAAAGAAAAACTACTGTCTATTGCATTGGTAAGTTTCTTTCTTCTGGCCAGATAATTAATAGTGTTTTCTCCTTTCAATAAAGAGGATAATTGGCCTTTTGTATTAATTAACTGCCATTTGTTATCCCAAAATTCTGAAGCTGCATCACTTTGACTTTCAATAAGAAGAAAGTATTTGTTTTTTATTTCAGTACCACCTACCAAACTTGTTTGGTCATCTTTTTTAAATACACGGTTTAGTGTAAAAAACTCATCCCCTTTTTTTGTTTTACTGAATGTTGCTAAAGTGGTATCTATAGCTAAATCCCTTTTATCAACCATATAACTATAAGTTGCCTGGCCATATCTTTTTATACCTGGTTTAAGATATAGTAAAATTTTTGCTTTATTTCTAATACCCAGATTTTTTAAAATAGCAATATGACTTTTTGGAATTACGTATTTAGTGTTATTTCCAAAGGGTGTAAACTTATTCCTGCCAAAAAAATCAATTGAAAATTTTAAAGAGTCATTTATAAATGTTTGATACCAATTATTATCAATCCTGTTGTATTTGCTGTATTCTGAAATACGGATTTTATTGCTGCAACTTGTAAGCAGAATTGCGTTTAAAAAAAAGATTAAAAGCAATAATTTCTTATTGAAAACTATTGCTTGTTTTTCTACTGTTGGCAATAAGGATTGTAATTGCATTATTTTAAAAGCTAACGAGGTTTATAAATATAGGACAATTCATTATCTAACATCAAACTTCTAAAATCCGATGCCATTACCTACTTTTGCCGCCTGAAAAACAAGTGGCAGGTTGTAAGATTATATTAAAGCCGGGATTATCCGACCCATCTCTAACGCAACCCGTCTCTTAAAACTTAAAACTTATTAAATGGGTCTTCAAGCAGGAATAGTGGGTTTACCGAATGTAGGAAAATCAACTTTGTTTAATGCATTAAGCAATGCAAAAGCAGTTGCTGCCAACTTTCCATTTTGTACAATCGAACCAAATATCGGCGTGATTACTGTTCCGGATGAGCGTTTGATTGCTTTGGAAAAAATTGTAAACCCGCAACGGGTAGTTCCTGCAACTGTTGAAATTGTTGACATTGCCGGCCTGGTAAAAGGCGCCAGCAAAGGTGAAGGTTTAGGCAACCAGTTTTTGGGAAACATTCGTAACACTGATGCGATCATACATGTGCTTCGCTGCTTTGAAGATGATAATGTAATCCATGTGGATGGTAGCGTAAATCCTGTAAGAGATAAAGAGATTATTGATACAGAGCTTCAGTTGAAGGATTTGGATAGCGTTGATAAAAAAATTTCGAAGAATGAAAAGATGGTAAAAACAGGTGATAAAGAACTTCTTAGAGGACTTGAACTTATAAAAGACTTGAAGAGCTTTATGGAGAAAGGTAATAATGCGAGAGGCTTTGTAGTATCTGCAGAAGATAAAGAAAAGCATTTGAGCGATCTATTTTTGCTAACCCTCAAACCAGTTATTTATGTTTGTAATGTTGACGATAAAAGTGTTGTAAACGGGAACAATCATACAGGAGCCGTTACTGAAGCAGTTAAAAATGAGAACGCGGAAATATTGTTTGTAAGCGCCCAAATTGAAAGCGAGATTGCTGTAATGGAAAGTTATGACGACCGCCAAATGTTTCTGGAGGATATGGGCTTAAGTGAAAGTGGTGTTGCGCGTCTAATTAAATCTACCTATCGTTTACTCAATCTGGCAACTTACTTTACTGCCGGTGTGCAGGAAGTACGTGCGTGGACAATTACCAAAGGAATGATTGCCCCACAAGCTGCTGGTGTTATTCATACAGACTTCGAAAAAGGTTTTATTCGCGCAGAGGTTATTAAATACACTGACTTCATTAAATATGGTTCGGAAGCTGCCTGTCGCGATAACGGAAAACTTGCGGTGCAGGGTAAAGATTATGTAGTGGAAGACGGGGATATTATGCACTTTAGGTTCAATGTGTAACCTTGTTTATACCAGCCATAAAACTTTATTATTGAATTCCGGATATAAAACAATTTTCCCTTCCTTTTTCCTTGATACGCTCATCTAAATTTAGCTTACCTCCTAAGAAAGAATACATCCATATTAGTGTAAGGCCGGTACTGCAATTAATATTCAATTTCCCTATTCCTAAATTTCCTGCTTGCTCTAATGTCCTCAACAATTTCTTCGGCTGATTTTTTAGATGGCTCCGAAAAATTTATAAAAATTTGACTGTATATCTTTCTTATCGGTCTTCAGGGATTCCGAGAGATTTTTAATAAGAGCCATCTTGGCCAATGAACTAGTCCCTTAAATAAAGCAAAAAGGGATTCAACAAAATGTTTATCCGGATAGTTTATGTTTCCGTTTTCAATAAAATTATATTATTTGACAATAGAAGAAAAATAGAAACTGATGGCATATTTTTTTCAAGTGTAGGTCTTTTAGAAGTCTTCGAAAAAACCAATTTTTACTTCATATTCACTACTTAAATCTTATTAAATGAAAGCAGCAGTATTCCACAAACCAAAGCACATTAGTGTAGATAATGTACCAGATCCTGAAATTAAGCAACCAGGTGATGCCATCATCAGGGTTACTTCAACTGCCATATGCGGCTCCGATCTTCATATTTATAATGCAATGTTTGCGCAACCAAGAGATATGGTATTAGGCCATGCGTTTATGGGTATTGTAGAAGATGTGGGAAGCAATGTCACCAAATTAAAAAAGGGTGACCGTGTAGTTGTTCCGTTTCCCGTTGCTTGCGGTGCCTGTTATTTTTGCACGCACAGTATGTCTACCCACTGCGAAAATTCGAACGAAAAGAATTATGGGCCTGAAGGTGGGATATTAACAGAAAAAGGTGCAGGACTTTATGGTTATACAGATTTGTATGGAGGTTATGAGGGGGGGCAAGCCGAATATGTTCGCGTTCCTTACGCTGATTTTGGCCCACGAAAAGTACCGGATGCTATGACGGATGAGCAGGTTTTGTTTCTTACTGACATTTTTCCTACAGGTTATGCTGCCATTGATTGGGCAGGCGTAAAAGGTGGAGAAACCGTAGCAGTTTTTGGTTGCGGCCCTGTGGGGTTAATGGCAATGAAATCGGCATGGCTGCGGGGCGCTAAAAGAGTTATCGGTCTTGACATAGAAGATTACCGGCTTGCAAAAGCGAAGCTGGTGTGTAGCGCCGAAACAATAAATGTAAAAGATAACAAAGATGCCATTGAAGAAATACGCTCTATGACAAATGGCCGGGGGGCCGATGTTGTGGTAGATGCCGTTGGTATGGAAGCGGACCGCAGTTTTCTTGACCGGGTTGCTTCTGTTATCCGCTTAGAAAAAGGTACTATCAATGCTTTAAGAATGTGTTTATCTGCCGTTAGGCGTGGCGGCTTTGTTTCTGTGGTAGGCGTGTATGGATACCCCTACGATAATTTTCCATGGTATCAAATATTTGAGAAAGGGTTGACTGTACGTGCAGGGCAAGTACCTGTTCAGGCTTATATAGATGAGTTGGAAAGTTACGTGCTCGATGGAAAAATAAGGTTGGACGACGTGATAACGCACAGGCTGCCATTAAGTGAGGCTGCGCATGCTTATGAAATATTTAATGATAAAAAAGATGATTGTGTTAAGTGTGTACTAAAGCCATAATCAAACAAAAATCAGTGACACCCGTTTCCTACTTATTATTGATACAAGGTTTATACTGGCTGATAACGGGTGTGTAGGCTCTAATAGATATTCGTTCTTTCATGATTGTAACAGGCCCAAAACAGATATATGGCTCGTAAAAACAGTGAGTGTTCTTATTGTTGTAATTTCTTTAAGCTTACTGTTCGCCGTTAAGAGTAAAGAACAATCAAAGCCTGTCATTCTTCTTGCAATCGCTGGTTGCATGGGTTTGGCAGGCATTGATTTTTATTATTCCCTGAACAACGTAATTTCAAAAATTTACTTGCTGGATGGCTTTGTGGAAATCGGTTTTATAATAGCATGGGTTAGTGTGTTAATAATAAGGAGGAATAAAAAGCACACCGCTTAGCAATCTTACCGCTCAACTTAACAGCTCTTTATTTTTTAATTCAGCATCCTTTACTAAAGCGTAAAATTCTTTTTTCGTGGCTAAATCCTTAAGCATATTCAAATGCCTCTCGTGATGCATGTCTGTG
>MWYU01000483.1 GCA_002050375.1 Chitinophagales bacterium 62-2 | reverse complement strand
GACGTATTCTCATTATTCATGAAGAACATGCTAAAATACCTGCAGACCTTAAGGAAGTTACTTATGTGCCACTTAGCAGCAGAAGTGAATTAGGCCACTCCGCTATTAAAAAGATAGAGAAGTTTATAGATCAATGTTTGTAACAAATGATATTGGAATCTTCTCCCGTAGTAATAATTTTTAGTATACAATTATTTTCAAAACTCGTCAGCTTTCATGTACCCTGGTTAATGCAAGTAGTTTAAAGTATTACTGAATTATTATAGTAGTGGAGCACCCATCAGAGCCTGTATTAATACTGCAAACACCATCATTACATATACAGTAGCAAACAAAATAACTGTTCTGCGTGACTTTGCAATGTAGTATCCAAACAAAGGAAAGATCTGCAATGTATGCATACCGAGAAAGTGAGCAATACGCAAATCGCCATGTTGCCGGCTCCAGTTTACAACCGGCAATCCTTTCCCGCCATCCGCAGAACCTACAGTATGGCTAAATAAAGACGCCATCACACCTCCTTCAAAGGCAAACACTACGAAAAATAATATGCCTAAACGTATCCCCCATAAATAAGATGCAGGTAAATTTATGTCCCTCTTTTTAAAAAACAAATAACCTATAAAACCTGTCCATGCAGTTAGAATGCTTATAGCTATTCCCATTAAACTAAACAGGGTAATGTATAAAGGAGCATCTTTATTAAAGTGAGATAAGCGGCCGTTCACAGCCTGCCAGGTAATTACAAAACTCTCGAAGGTAAAAATGATGACAGCCATATACGTAAACGATCTTTCTTTTTTAGGCATTTGCAGGTAATGCATTAGCCATCCCATTGTCCAAACAAATATTCCTATAGATACATAGAATTTCATTGGCTTTACAAAAGCATTGATATTAAGTACAGTGGTATTAGTTGTTTGTGTAAGAACCGCACAAATGATGGCGGCTAAAAAATTTAATACACCATACCAGAAAAGTAAAGGATTACGCTGCTTAAGTTGAATAAGGAATTGCATAAGTTGAAATTTTATACATCAAAGTTCCTTTTGCAGCTATAAAGTTTCGTTGATAATTATCAATAAGGCAGGAGCTTTATATTTCTTGATATTTATCAATGACTACACTAAGAGGTCATCATTTTCTTACGAATTCGGCTTAGATGTTCAGGGGTAACACCTATAAAAGACGCGAGCATATATTGAGGTACTTGCTGCAGTAAAGTTGCGTTCATTTCTATCATGTACCGGTAGCGTTCTTCCGGGGAAAGTATAAGAAGAGATGTATTACGCTGATTAAGCATAATGAATAGTTGCTCAGCTATTTTTCTTCCAAATTCCTGGATGGATGGATACGTTTTATACAAACGTTGCATATCGTTGTAACCAAGATCTATCAGCACTGCATCAACTAAAACATCTATATTCTGTGTAGCGGGTTTTCTTGTTAAGAAGCTTTCATATTCGCTGATATATTCGTTTTCTCCTACGAAGCCAATAGCTACATCTTTTCCATTCACTGTATAAAATATTCTTAGCAGCCCTTCATTCATAAAAGTAACATGGCTGCACACTTGTCCCTGCCTTATTAAAAAACCTCCTTTACCGATCTCTCTTACAGTAAGGCATTCTTCTAAAGCTGTAAGTTCGTTATCGGTAATCGCCGGAACTAATTTTTTGTAGTATGCTTTAATCTTTTGAAACATAATAATAAGCACTGCAAAGATAATTGTAAAGGCAGTTTTAAGTATTCGCTTATGGGGAGATATTATCACTTATAAAACAATGACATCGTAAGGAGCCTAAAAAGATATACGAAAAGAGATTCGATGTATATTACAACATCACCGAATCTTTAAACCATGCGCACTTCCTTCCTGGTAACATTACTACTAACATCACTCATCTCCCTTGCTCAAGCCACCCGCTTTCAATCTATGGTAAACTCCTACTATGAGGAGTACTTAAAACTTAATCCAACCACCGCTTCTGCGGTTGGAGATTACCGTTATAACGACCAATTAGAGAATTACATCAGTCAGCCCTACCGCGATCAGTCTAAGCAATTGTTTACACGCTATCTTGATTCTCTAAAAGCTTTCGATAAACAAAAGTTATCAGCAAGAGACCAGCTTAGCTACCAGATATTTCAATACGATCTCGATAAGAATATTGCCCTCTTACAGTTTCCCTTTTACTTAACGCCGGTCGACCAATTCCGCGATTTCCGTCTTTCCTTTTCACAGCTTGGAGCCGGCAGTGGTAACCACCCTTTTAAAACAGTAAAAGATTATGATGACTTTCTAAAACGGATCAACCAGTTTGTATCAATCAGCGATACAGCTATTGCCTATATGCGCAAAGGAATACGAGTAAAGAGGGTGCAGCCACGTATAGTAATGGAGAAGGTGATACCACAAATAAAAGCTATGCTCGTTGATACTATTTCAAAAAGTCTTTTCTATAATCCAATAAAAAATCTTCCCGCTAATTTCTCTGCTGAAGATAAGCAGCGATTAACTGCCGCATATACCACAGCTATTCAACAGGAGATAATGCCTGCTTATACCAGACTGCTTACTTTTATACAGGATGAATACATGCCGCAAACCCGGCAAACGGTTGGACTTTCCGCCATTCCAAATGGTAAAGATGAATACGCTTTTTTAGTTCAGTTATCTACCACTACTAACCTTACCCCAGACGAAGTGTTTGCTATTGGTGAAAAAGAAGTAAAGCGTATACGCAACGAAATGGAGAAAATAAAACAGCAGGTTGGTTTTAAAGGCGATTTGAAAGCTTTCTTCAATTATGTGTTTACCGATAAAAAGTTTTTGCCTTTTCAAAAAGATGAAGACGTTGTAGCGGCTTACAACCAGATTTATAGTAGAATGAAGCCAAGCCTTTCAAAGCAGTTTAATATGGTGCCGAAGACTGCATTTGAAATACGCCCGGTGGAAAAATATCGTGCAGCAACAGCAGCAGCGCATTATATGCGGGGAACTACCGATGGTACACGGCCAGGTATATTTTACTTTCCCGTGCTTGACGCAGCCACATATGCTAACTGGCGTATGGAAGATCTTTTTCTGCACGAAGCCATTCCCGGTCATCATTACCAAATATCGCTGCAAATGGAAAACCCTGATATTCCCGGCTTTCAAAAAGTGGGACGATACGGCGCATTCGTAGAAGGATGGGGATTGTATGCCGAAAGTTTGGGTTCGCAACTGGGGCTGTACACCGATCCTTACCAACGGGTGGGTCAACTGTACGGCGAAATTCACCGCGCTATCCGCCTTGTGGTAGATGCGGGCATGCATCACAAAGGGTGGACACGTGAGCAGGCCATAAAGTACAGTTTAGACAACGAGCCGATCACAGAACAAAACGCCATACAGGAAATAGAACGTTACATTGCTATGCCCGGCCAGGCCCTGTCTTACAAGATTGGCGAACTAAAGATTATGGAGATGCGCCGAAAAGCTGAAAAGACATTAGGCTCACGTTTTAATGTTCGCGCTTTTCACGATGAAGTGCTGAAAGACGGCGCCATGCCCCTGCAAATCTTCGAAGCCAAAATAAATAGCTGGATACAAAGTGAGCCTACTACAGGGCAACAAAACAAAGCCGGGGAAAAGTAAGGGGTTTTACCTCAAATAAAAAGTTTCATAGCTTTCTGCATATTTTCTCTAAAAGTTATACTATATCTCATGTTCAGGTTAACGTTATTAATATCTGTCTTTTGCATTACGGCAGTAAAGGCACAGGTTATGTCAGATTCAATTTTGGTTGAAGGTCATTACAGAAGTTTTCATTACAACAACCCGGGAAACAGTAAAAGATCGAGCCTGATGTTTGTGATGCATGGATCAGGTGGTAATGGAAAAGATATGATGAATTCAACGATAAAGCTTGAAGAAAAATCAAAAGATGAAAAGCTGCTGTTAGTTTATCCGTCAGGATACCAACGCTATTGGAATGAATGCCGCAAAGCTGCAACTTCAACAGCTAATATTAAGAATATAAATGAGAATGCTTTTTTTGAAGGAATGATAAATTATTTCAGAAGCAAATATCCTATCGACAGGAAAAAAGTATTCGCTGCAGGCATGTCTGGTGGTGGACACATGGCATACAAGCTTGCTTTAACGATGCCCAAAAAGATAAAGGCCGTAACTGCTGTTATTGCTAACCTGCCCGATACCAATAACCTTGATTGCATTGAAGTAAAACGTCCTATTGCAGTTATGATTATAAACGGTACCGAAGACCCTTTGAACCCTTATAATGGCGGAATGATGGTAGCAGGAAATGTGACTTTTGGTTATGTTCGCTCAACAAACAGAACTTTTAAATATTGGGCAAACCTTTCCGGCTATAATGGTGAACCTGTAAAAGAAAATTTACCCGATACCGACCCAACAGATGGAAGAACTATTGAGCGATATACTTATAAAAAGAAAGGCAAGCCTGAAGTGGTACTGCTGAAAGTTATTGGAGGAAAACATGTCTATCCTAAAGACATTGATGTGTATGAAGAGGCCTGGGAGTTTTTTAAGAGGCAGTAGGGTCAATTTCACACGTGGCCTAAAATATTCATCTTAATTTATTTCCATCTATTTCTCCTTTAAGCGATGCCAGAAATGTCAAACCTCTTATCTACAGCTTTATATTAGATGCAAAAATGCTTCTTTATTAATACTAC
>MWYU01000424.1 GCA_002050375.1 Chitinophagales bacterium 62-2 | reverse complement strand
ACCCTTAACTGCAAACGTTTGGAGCCTTAATAATAATATAAATGCAGAGCTTTCTATTTATGATGTTTACGGAGTAAAGAAATGGAGTACGACAAAAGTATTGTCACATGGCACTAATATAACCGTTATCCCAACCAACCAATTATCCACCGGGCCTTACTTCTTTAAAGTAAGTTCAATGTATGGGGTTCAAAGCAAGCCTTTTTATAAATTATAATTCGTTTATCTATATTCTTTAAGTAACATCCCAAGCTTTAACTTGGGATGTTTTTTTACCTTCAGAAACCGCCGCTTTTATCAATTCTGAATTTATAATTCACTTCACTATTTGCTTTTTTTACCCTTATTTTTGCCCATCTTTAAAAGACAATAACCATTGCCATGAGCGTATTAGTAAACAAGAATTCAAAGATTATTGTACAAGGCTTCACAGGTACAGAGGGAACTTTTCATGCTACCCAAATGATTGAGTATGGAACCGATGTAGTTGGCGGTGTTACCCCTGGTAAAGGTGGAAGCACTCACCTTGACAAGCCTGTTTTTAATACTGTGGCAGATGCTGTAAAAAATACTGGCGCTAACGTTAGTATTATTTTCGTTCCGCCTGCTTTTGCTTCCGATGCAATTATGGAAGCTGCAGATGCAGGCATTGCACTTATAGTTTGTATTACTGAAGGTATTCCTGTGCAGGATATGGTAAAGGTGAAGAACTATTTGCACGGAAAAAACACTCGCTTAATTGGTCCTAATTGTCCCGGCGTAATTACGGCAGATGAAGCAAAAGTTGGCATTATGCCTGGCTTTATTTTCAAACCCGGAAAAATTGGTATTGTTTCAAAATCAGGTACATTAACTTACGAGGCAGCCGATCAGGCAGTAAAAGCAGGTTTGGGTATTAGTACGGCGATTGGTATTGGTGGCGATCCTATTATTGGCACAACCACCAAAGAAGCCGTAGAACTGCTGATGAATGATCCTGAAACTGAAGGCATAATAATGATTGGCGAAATCGGTGGCGGTATGGAAGCTGAGGCAGCACGATGGATTAAAGAAAACGGGAACAAACCTGTTGTTGGTTTTATTGCGGGGCAAACAGCGCCGGCGGGGCGAAGGATGGGACATGCAGGTGCTATTATTGGCGGGGCAGATGATACGGCCGCTGCTAAAATGAAGATTTTGAAAGAATGTGGTGTGCATGTAGCAGATAGCCCTGCAGACATTGGTAAAACGATGGCTGAAGCATTAAAAAAATAAATTGTTCCCTTTAGTAGCAATTTAAAAATGACTAAGTACTGAAGAAATAAGAAAATTAGCAAGACAACGTTTATAAGAAGCTGAATACTTTTTAAGAGGCGCTATTTCTCAAGCCTAAACTTATGCTGTCGCTGCATTACAATAAAAAACCCGGATCAAAGCCGGGTTTTTTATTGTTGTTTATAATGCCAATATAGCTTCTGAAATCCATATACAAGTTGAAGTGAATGGAAAATAAAAACCACACATATATGTGATTGCAATCGGAAATTATAGTTACGATCTTGTTAACGTATTGGGGGATACAAAAAGAGGGCTCGCAGCAATTGCTGCGGGCTTTTTTTATTTTTCCTTTTTCCCCCATAATCGAAAATGTAAGTACCATTGTATGGTACATTTAAACAGTAAATGACGGTAGACTATATAATACTTGGCCAGGGATTAACAGGAACATTTGTAAGCTGGAACCTGATTAGAGCAGGTAAAGAAGTTGTAGTAATTGACGAAAGCAAACCATTTACTGCAAGCAGGGTAGCAAGTGGAGTTGTTAATCCCGTAACAGGAAGAAGGATAGTAAGAACCTGGCGCATTGAAGAATTGTGGCCCTATGCGTTTGAAGCTTATACAACATTAGGAAAAGAGCTGAATGCTGAATTAGTGCAATCAACCAGCATTTTAGATTTTCATCCCAGCCCGCAAATGAAGGAAGCGTTTGAAAAACGTATTGAGGATGAAGATGAATATTTACATAAGCCTGTAAATGCTGATGAATGGAAACAATACTTCAATTACAATTATGGGTTTAGTTGTATTAGCCCTTGCCTGCTAATTGATTTGAATACTATGCTAATAAACTGGCGGCAAAAACTAAAAAATGATAATCGGTTGCTTGAACAACGGTTTGATTGGAGTGAGTGCAAAGTGTCTCAGGATGGGATTGAATATAATAGTCTAACTGCTCAAAAATTAATATGTTGCCAGGGAGTTGCAGGGTTTGATAATGCCTGGTTTAAAAATTTGCCCTTTGCAAAAATAAAAGGTGAAGCTGTTATTGCAAGTATTCCTGATCTGCCGCGTGATCGCATTTATAAACAGGGAATAAATATTGTTCCGTGGAATAAGGATTTGTTCTGGATTGGTTCGAGTTACGAGTGGAGCTATAATGATGTATTGCCAACTGCAGGTTTTAGAAAAAAAGTTGAAGAACATTTAAAACATTGGCTTAAAATACCTTTCAGGATTGTTGATCATTTTGCTTCAGAGAGACCTGCCACCATTGAACGCAGACCTTTTGTCGGACTTCATCCTAAGTATACAAGCATTGGAATATTAGATGGAATGGGGACAAAAGGCTGTTCGCTTGCGCCATTTTTTGCAAGCCAACTTACCGAACATCTTCTTGAACAAAAGCCGCTCTCTGCTGAAGTAGACATTCAACGTTTTAAGAAAATACTTTCAGCCGGATAAATTAAGATTCCAATTGCTATTTTTGAATACTTAATTAAAACTCTCATCCATGGCTCAGCAAGAAGAAATGTATGCAATTCCCAGCCGTTTCCGCAAGATTGAAAATCTGCATATTTTATTCTGGCTGCTAAAAGATTTAAGCTGGGCTATGCTTTGGAAACCCCTGGGATTATTAATGATAGTTCCAACAATTGGAGCAGCCCTATTAATAACCTGGCAAACACGGCATATTAAAAGTGAATTCCTTCATAACCTTGCTGTTGATTTTTGGATACTTGCCAACGCCTATTGGATGATTACAGAATTTTATTCCAATAACGACAGTCTTAGGTTCTATACAATTATCCCGTTTTCTATCGGCCTCTTAGTTATAAGCTATTATTATATTGTAGTTAAGCCTAAAGAAAAAAAGATACTGCAAGTGGCAGCAGGATAATTGTATGAGCAATTGATAAGGTTTGCGCTACAGGTTTTGGTTATAAATTATGAAAAGCCTGTACCATAAATAAGAAGATTAAAACGTTTGCTATCTTTCGCACAGATGCGAAAATTTCTTCAAAAGATACTTAGATCACCTGTAAGAAGAATTGCCGATAGATATAGTTCACGGCCCGATAAACAGCGTGTGCATACTGCATTAGATGACCTTTTTATAAAAATTAATGATACCGGCAAAAGAGGTGTTTGTATTCCATTTGAAACTCACCGGCAAAAGTTTATTATTTTATCCGACCACCATAAAGGCGCAAAAAACGGTGCCGATGATTTTGCCATTGCCGAAAAAAATTATCTTGAAGCTTTACAGTATTATAATAACAATAGCTATTTCTATATCGCGCTTGGCGATTGCGAAGAACTTTGGGAAAATACATTAGCTGCAGTAAAGAAAAGTAATGTCCCTTCCTTTGACAATGAAAAACTTTTTTTACAGCGAAAGGCTTTTATTAAAATTTTTGGTAATCACGACCTCGATTGGGATAACAGTCCATTTGCAGCTATCGAATTAAAAGAAATTTATGGGCAGGAAGTTATCATATACGAAGGAGTTATCTTAAAGACTTGGGTAAATGATCAGCCATTGGATGTTTATTTAACTCATGGCCACCAGGGGGATGCCGTAAGTGACGGCAATTGGTTTAGCAAGTGGTTTATTGCCAATATATGGGCTCCTCTTCAAGCTTATTTAAACATTAATCCCAATACACCGGCTTATGAAGATCATTTAAAAACAGATCATAACCGTATTATGTACGAATGGATAGCCGGGAAAAAAAATATGCTGCTTATTACCGGTCATACACACCAGCCGGTGTTTGAGTCGTTAACGCATATTGAGGCACTTTACAGAAAACTATCTATAGCCAAAGAAGCAAAAGATACAGTTACTATCGAAAAAATTGAACAGGAAATACTTAAGAAGAAATTGGCAGGGCAAACCATTCCTGATTTTACAGCCTATAAGTCAAGCTATTTTAACAGCGGTTGCTGTTGCTTTGACGATGGAGATATTACAGGAATTGAAATAGCTGACGGCAAAATAAGATTAATAAAATGGGAGTATAACGCTACTGGATCATCAGGGCGGATAGTACTTGAAGAAACAGAGCTGCAAAACCTGATTGTCATTTAGTTTTAGAGACGTAATTATCTTTCACGCGAAGGAGTTAAAGGTGCTAAGTTTTTTTCGTAGCGTCTTGACGTTTATTTTTCTTAGCGTCTTTGCAATCAAAGCTAAGTTTCGATTCCATTCCGCCTTGCCTCTTGCAGATAAACTTCCATCTTCGTTAATAAGTAACGGACGGGTTTGCTCGGTAATAAAAAAACCGGGAGCAATAGCATTTACCCTGATGCCAACGTTAGAAAAATAAACAGCAAGCCATTGTGTAAAGTTTGAGATAGCTGCTTTGGCGCTGCTATGCTGGTATTTTTGTAAGGGGACGGAAAGCATTCATTGAAGAAATATTGATAATTAAATTATGGCATTTGTACATGTAAGAT
>MWYU01000413.1 GCA_002050375.1 Chitinophagales bacterium 62-2 | reverse complement strand
CCTGTATTACGACAACAGGATGCGTATTCTATATGCTACCGATGCATCGGCTTACCGCGAAATGCCTTTGGCGGTTGCTATGCCAAGAACAGTACAAGACATTAAGAAACTTATTGCTTTTGCCCGCGAACAAAAAACATCCCTTATCCCCCGAACTGCAGGAACCTCGCTTGCAGGACAGGTAGTTGGTAAGGGTATTGTAGTAGACGTATCAAAACATTTTACACAGATACTTGAGCTTAACGAAACTGAGAAATGGGTTCGGGTACAACCCGGCGTTATACGCGACGAGCTGAATATATTTCTAAAGCTTCATGGATTGTTTTTTGGTCCGGAAACTTCTACTGCTAACCGTGCTATGATCGGTGGCATGGTTGGTAATAATTCGTGCGGCTCTAATTCGATTGTTTATCGCAGTACCCGCGAACATTTGCTTGAAGTGAAAGTGTTGCTGAGTGATGGTTCAGAAGCTGAATTTAAAACGCTTGGTATGGATGATTTTCATGCTAAGTGTGAAGGTGATACATTAGAAGCAAGTATTTATAAAACGGTAAGAAGATTATTGAGCAATTACGATAACCAGGTAGAGATAAGAAAAGAATTTCCAAAGAAAAGCGTTGAAAGAAGAAACACCGGCTATGCAGTCGACATGCTGGTTGAAACCGCGCCTTTTACTGCAGGTGGCGAAGACTTTAATTTTTGTAAACTGATTGCCGGTTCCGAAGGCACGCTGGCTTTTATCACAGAAATAAGACTGAATGTAGTGCCGCTTCCACCAAAAGAAGCAGGGCTGCTGTGTGTGCATTTTAATACCATTGATGAAGCTTTAAGAGCTAATCTGATTGCACTGAAATATCGGCCCACTGCAAGCGAATTGATAGATCATTATATTCTGGAATGCACAAAAGACAACATTGAACAGATACAGAATAGGTTTTTCGTGCAAGGCGATCCCGGAGCTATATTGGTGATAGAATATGCACGAATCAACAGCGATGAGGTTATTGAAATTTCAAAACAGGTGGAAGCCGAAATGCGCGAAGCAGGATTAGGTTATCATTTTCCCTTGTTGTTCGGCGATGACACAAAGAAGATTTGGACACTTCGCAAAGCAGGTCTTGGGTTGCTTAGTAATTTACCAGGAGATGAGAAGGCGGTGCCGGTAATAGAAGATACAGCAGTTGATGTGAACGACCTTCCCGCATATATCCGCGACTTTAACGAGATACTGAAGAAGTATGATCTGTACTCTGTACACTATGCCCATGCAGGTTCGGGAGAACTGCATTTACGTCCTATCATTAATTTAAAGACTATCGAAGGCAACAGGTTATTTCGTATAATAGCCGAAGAAATTGCTGCGCTGGTAAAAAAATATAATGGCTCACTTAGCGGCGAACATGGTGATGGAAGATTAAGGGGCGAGTTTATTCCTCAGATGATCGGGCAAAAGAATTACCAATTGCTTAAAGAGATAAAACATAGCTGGGATCCGGAAAATATTTTCAATCCCAATAAGATTGTTGATACGCCTTCTATGAATACGATGTTGCGTTATGAGCCCGGACAAAAAACACCTGCTTTTAAAACAGTGTTTCGCTTTCAAAACCAGGATATTTTACAACATGCCGAGCAATGTAACGGCTCAGGCGATTGCCGTAAAACGGAATTGTCGGGCGGAACGATGTGCCCCTCGTTTATGGCTACCCGAAACGAAAGAGATACCACACGGGCAAGAGCCAATATTTTGAGAGAATTTCTAACGAACTCTGATAAGATGAACAGGTTTGATCATGAAGAGATTAAAGATGTAATGGATTTGTGCATTAGCTGTAAAGGCTGCAAGTCGGAGTGCCCGTCGAATGTAGATATGGCGAAGTTGAAAGCGGAGTTTCTGCAACATTACTACGATGCTAATGGCGTTCCTTTCCGTTCAAGGTTGATTGCCAACTTTACTGCTTCAGCGAAACTTGGCTCATTACTTCCCGGCATGTATAATTTTATGATGACCAACAAAGGTGTCAGTAAACTGGTCAAGAAGTTTTCAGGTTTTGCAGAAGAACGCTCGATGCCAACGATGTATAAAACAACATTACGAGGCTGGTGGGAGAGGAGGAAGTCGGAAGTAGGAAGGCAGAAGACAGGAGTTAGGAGTGGAGAGTTAGAAGTCGAAAGTTCCAAGTCGAAAGTTAGAAGTCAAGAGTTAGGCGTCAGAAGTAAGAAGATGGAAGTAAGAAGTGAGAATTCAGAAGCTGCAAGTAAGGAGTTAGGAGTAGGGAGTAGGGAGGAGACGATGACACAACAGTCAACGGTTAACAGTCATCAGTCATCTTCATCGGCCAACGGTCAAAAGTCATTTGTCGATGTGAACAGTTCGTTGCCACCTTTAAAAAAAGTTTATCTCTTCTGCGACGAGTTTACAAATTATAACGATACAGAGATAGGGATTAAAGCTGTATTGTTGTTAGAGAAACTTGGGTATGAAGTGATGATACCTGACCATAAAGAAAGCGGCAGAACGTGGCTTTCTAAAGGATTGCTAAGGGATGCAAAAAAGATTGCGCAAAAAAATATTGCAATGCTTGGTGCATTGGTTACAGAAGATGCGCCACTACTTGGTATAGAGCCTTCCGCTATTCTTACTTTCAGAGATGAGTATGAGGATTTAGCCGATGATGATCAGTTGGAAGCAGCTAAAGAACTCTCTTCCCATACTTATTTAATCGATGAATTTATCACTAAGGAAATAGCAAAGGGAAATATCAGCAAAGAACAATTTACCAGGGAGCATAAACTTATTAAGCTGCACGGTCATTGCCAGCAAAAAGCATGGAACGCATTGACCGCATCCGTTAACATGTTATCGCTTCCTGAAAATTATAAGGTTGAAACAATTCCTTCCGGTTGTTGTGGAATGGCCGGATCGTTCGGATATGAAAAAGAGCATTACGATATATCGATGCAGATAGGCGAGTTAGTTTTATTTCCTGCTGTGCGCAAGGAGGCAGAAAATGTTATCATTGCTGCGCCAGGTACAAGTTGCCGCCACCAGATAAAAGATGGAACAGGTAGAAAGGCAAAGCATCCTGTTGAGATTTTATATGAAGCTTTGGTGTAGGGTTCAAAGAAGACAACCTGATGATGACAAATATCAGGCAGTTGAAAATCTTAATACCGTTTCAACAACTCCAGAAGCTGAAACTGAAAGTATAATTGCAACCTTGCCTGAAGATAACCGGAAGTTGAAGTGTTGAGTATATCTCTTGCGGCCAGGAGTTCAACAGAACTTATTTGGCCAAGCCGATACTTTTCTTCGTACAAATTGTATGATAAATTATTCTGTTCCCAGGCCGTTAACGTAGCCGTATATTTTTGCTTAGAAGCATTAAAGTCGTTTACTAACTGAAGCGTATTTGTTACTACTGTATTCTCCGCATCCTGTATAGCTAATTCTGCATTTGAAATGTTTATCTTTTCTCTTTTCACGCGGCTTGCATTTTCCATTTGAGAGAAAATAGGAATGCGAAGGTTGATATTTATGTTCTGTCCGAGGTTATCGTTAAGCTGCCTGTCTATCGGTATTTTTAGGCCGTTTGTATTTGTTCGGTTTGCGTTATAATTCGAATTTAAATTACCGCCAACAGAAAGCGATGGATAAAAGCTGCTCCGCGCTATTTTTTCGCCGAAGCGCGCCACCTGTTCGTCCATTTGTGCCTCCTTTATAGCAGGATGTTTTTGCAGTATTGGTTCAATATAATCTTCCGGAGAAATGTTGGTAGCATATATGTTCGCTAAAACGGAAGTATCAATAGCTGCTATGTCCATCTTTTCTTTATACGAAATATTTAAAAGCTGCTTAAGATCCTGCACCGCTGCCAGGGAGTCGTTTTGCAATGTAACAAGGCCCGCATTCTCGCTGTTAAGCCGGGCATTAAAAGCATAGTATTCGTACTTAGTAAGTCTTCCTACTAAAATTTTTTCATTAATGATCTCCAGTTCTTTTGAAGTGCTTTGTATGTTATTTCTTGCCACCAGCAACTGCTCTTTATCAAGCAATAATCTTGAATAGGTAAGGGTAATATTAGTTAGCAATTCCAGCTCTGTTCTTTTTTTAGAATACTCCGATGCTTCTATTGCGTAAGCACTTTGTTTAATAGCATTCAGCCTGCTAAAGCCCGAGAACAATTGCATTTGTAACCCTACGGCAGTATAACCGCCGCTAAAACTTTCGTAAACAAAAGCATTTGTAACGGGATCAATGTTTTTGCCAAAGGAGAAATAATGACCCAGGTTGTAAGAGACTGAAGGTAACAATCTGTATTGTGCAGTTCTGCGATCTATAGCAATACCCTTTATGTTATTTTGAACCTGCTTTACTCTGATGTTTCTATCTAAGGCTAAGCGATAGCATTCGTCTAATGTGTACTGTTGTTGCGCAAAGCAGGGCAGGGTAGTAAACAGGAAAAGTAATTTTATGGCACCTTGTTTTATCATGCCGGATCAAATCTTTTAAATAATTTTTTTATAAAGTACTTATACAAAGGCAATCGTTGCACTACTATTTCTCCATAGATAGTATAACCGGATTTTAATTGAAAGCGGTTGTTTTGAGGTAGTTGAACCAAAGCATAAAATTTATCATTTTCTTTACGCTCGGCTACATACGAAACTTTTCCGTCAATTGGTCCATACTGAAAGTTTTGATAAGCATCAAGTTTTAACCGTGCCTCAAGCCCCGATTTTACACTTGGCATGTCCTTCTC
>MWYU01000357.1 GCA_002050375.1 Chitinophagales bacterium 62-2 | reverse complement strand
GCAAAATGCTGTACCTATGAATAAGCAGGTTGAAGGGGCTTGTGAAATGTTAGGATTAGACCCTTTATATGTTGCTAATGAAGGAATATTCATCGCCGTGGTAAAAGCGGAAATAGGTGAACAGGTGACTGAAGTTTTGAAAACATCGAACTCGGGAAGAGATGCAGCTATTATAGGCATTATTACAAAAGAACATCCAAAGCAGGTAATATTAACCAGCAGCATTGGTGGAAGAAGAATGTTGAATATGCTAACCGGTGAGCAGTTACCACGCATCTGCTGAACTACCTGTGTAATCAAAAAACTTTCTTTCAAATTATCATAATCAACATTCTTTTGTAAAAAATATAAAACAACAATAATGCGTTACCAATCATTTACCAGAATTGCTATAATTATTTTTTCATTGCTGTTTACCTGCAGTCAACTCTCTATACCTGGTATTTATTGAGTCGCTATTTAAGAGCCATTCTATTTTATCTCGGCTAATCTCAAAATCTTACAAATCTTATCCATAATTATGTAATAGCTGGCTTTACCATGACTGTAGCTTTGCTGTAACAAATTCAAAGGTTATGGTAAATCAAAATAACGATACAATGAGCCTTCCTTTAGAAGGCATTGATAGCGAACATTGTGCTTTGATAATCGATAAGGGATTAAGTAAAGTTCGCGGCATTAAAACCCATACTGTTGAAGTAAATAACAACAGGGCAGTTATTAATACTGATGGTACTATAGAAGTATTAAAAGAAACAGTTGCAGCTATTAGAGATTTAGGTTACGAGGTTTCCACAGTAAAGAAAAACTTTCCTGTACTTAATATGACTTGCGCTTCATGTGCAGTCAGTTCAGAAAGCATTTTAAAAAGTCAGCCTGGAGTAGTTGATGTTGCAGTAAACTATGCTAATGCAACGGCACAGGTAGAATACGTGCCTACCATAACAGACCCGCACAAACTAAAAGCAGCTTTGCAGGCTATCGGTTACGATTTGATGATTGATGAAACAGAAGAAGCAAAGGATCAGTTAGCAGAACTGCACAAGCAGAAAGCAGATATACTAAAAAGAAAACAATTGGTTCAATCCTGCTTTCAATACCAATAGTCATTATAGGAATGTTCTTTATGAACATTCCCTATGTTAACTACATTATGTGGGCATTAGCTACACCAGTAGTACTAATTTTTGGCAAACAGTTTTTTATTAATGCATGGAAACAAACAAAACATGGTTCTGCGAACATGGATACCCTGGTAGCATTAAGCACCGGAGTAGCTTATATATTTAGTGTATTCAATACCCTTTACCCCCGGTATTGGCATAGCAAAGGCTTACATGCTCATGTTTATTTTGAAGCCGCAGCCGTAGTAATTGCATTTATTTTATTAGGTAAAATGTTAGAAGAAAGAGCCAAAGGCAATACATCTTCTGCTATTAAAAAGCTAATGGGCTTACAACCAAAAACTGTTACCGTAGTACACGAAGGCGGTCACCAAATGGAAATGCCGATAGCAAGTGTAAAAGCAGGCAACACATTATTAGTAAAGCCGGGTGAAAAGATTGCAGTAGATGGAACAGTAAGTTCGGGCAATTCGTTCATAGATGAAAGTATGATCAGCGGTGAGCCAATTGCGGTTGAAAAGAAACAAGGTGATAAAGTTTTTGCAGGTACGATCAACCAAAAAGGCAGCTTTCAATTTACAGCAGACAAGGTGGGCGGCGATACCGTATTGGCACAGATAATAAAGATGGTTCAACAGGCACAAGGCAGTAAAGCACCTGTTCAAAAATTCGTTGATAAGATTGCAGGCATCTTTGTTCCCATAGTTATTCTAATAGCAATTCTTAGTTTAATAACATGGGTGTTATTAGGTGGAGAAAGTGGCTTTACACAAGGCTTGTTAGCAATGGTGACAGTATTGGTTATTGCTTGTCCTTGTGCATTGGGTTTGGCAACTCCTACAGCTATCATGGCTGGAGTAGGTAAAGGTGCAGAAAATGGAATACTCATTAAAGATGCAGAAAGCCTTGAATTAGCAAAAAAGGTAAATGCAATTATTCTCGATAAGACAGGAACAATCACAGAAGGTAAACCAGTTGTTACAGATATAGTTTGGATCAACAATGACACCAGTAAAGTAAACGAGTTGGCATCTTTAGAAAAGCAATCAGAGCATCCATTAGCAGAAGCAGTAGTAAAACACCTGGGTAATGTTCACCTCCTGCCGGTACATCACTTTCAAAGTATTACAGGCTTTGGAGCACAGGCACACATAAGAGATAGTATATATTATGCAGGTAATGCTGCCCTTTTGAAAGAGAACAATATTTCTATTGCTCCGCAATTAGAAAGCTCCGCGACAAAATGGTTAAGCGAAGCAAAGACCGTTATTTACTTTGCAGATGAAAAGCAGGCTTTAGCTGTTATTGCCATTGCCGATAAAATAAAAGATACATCCATTCAAGCAGTTAAAAACTTACAGGCAGCAGGCATAGACGTTTATATGCTTACTGGAGATAACCAGGCTACCGCAAAAGCGATTGCCGCACAAGTAGGAATAAGCCATTACAAAGCCGAAGTATTACCTGCGCACAAAGCAGACTTTGTGAAAGATTTACAGCAGCAAGGGAAAATTGTAGCAATGGTAGGAGATGGCATTAACGACAGTAATGCATTGGCACAGGCAGATGTAAGCATTGCAATGGGTAAAGGCAGTGACATAGCAATGGATGTAGCAAAAATGACCATCATTTCATCAGACCTTTCTAAAATTCCGCAGGCAATAAAATTGTCTAAATACACAGTAACAGCAATTAGGCAAAACCTGTTTTGGGCATTCATCTATAACCTTATTGGTATCCCAATTGCTGCCGGTATTTTATACCCCATAAATGGTTTTCTTTTAAATCCAATGATTGCAGGGGCTGCAATGGCATTAAGTTCAGTTTCAGTAGTTACCAATAGCCTTAGGCTAAGGTCAAAGAAATTGTAAACCCAAAATTGTGTAAATCAAATCAGGAATTGTGTAACAACCATTCCTAATGAGTAAAGTATTGGATTAGCAGTTTTAGTCATAATTTTTATCGTTATGCACTTGTTTGGTGGTGGTATGGGAAGTCATTTAGTAAACTAAAAAAAGAATAGGAAACCTAAAAAACGTCTTTGATATGAAAACAATAGAGTTGAAAACAAACATCATGTGTGGCTCATGTATAGCCAAAGTAACTCCAACATTAAATGAAACAATAGGAGAAGCAAACTGGAAAGTGGATACACAAAACCCAGAGAAGATACTAACAGTTTCAACAGATACTCTTGATGAAGGAGAGGTGATTAAAGCTGTAGAAAAGGCTGGTTATAAAGCTGAAAAAATAGCTTAATAAATTAGAAAGGGAAGTTTAGAAGCTTAAATTGAAAGAGTAGCGTAAGCTGCTCATCTCGGTAAATCCATCTAATATGACTACTACTTTACAGCCAACACCTATTATAACAAGAAAGGTATCTGACGTAATTGACACCAAAGCTTTAAGATACATTTATGCATAAGTAATAGAACTTGTTTAATAGATTCTTCGTACATCTTCAATATTTGCCTTAATAAAGGTTAGTACCTTAGCGAAGGGAAATTTTAATATGAAATACATTCTAGCCTTTTTTTTAATTCTCACGGTCAGTAATAAAGTTAACTCGCAGTCAATATTAAATGACTCGGTGCCTGTACGCGTTAGTTATTTAAATGCTACTCAAAACAATAACAAAACAAGATTAAACTGGAAAGTTGTTTGTTATCTCACTTATGCAAATTTTGAGATCCAACGCTCCATAAACGGGTTCGATTATACAACCATCAATTCATTTACCGCAGATCGTATACGTTGCCTATCACCCTTTGATTTTGATGATGCAATATTTTCTGCCCGGACTTATTATCGCTTAAAAGTTGGAGATAAAGATGGAAATTTTTCAACTTCAAAAGTACTTGTAGCCTTTGGAAAAGAAAAGTCTTTTGAAATTAACAGCATTACCCCCAGCCTTATTACAAACGGGGCCCTTCTTAGTATATCTTCAGCGGAGAATGATAAAGCAGACATATCTATTATAAACATGCAGGGAAACGTAGTAAAAAGACTTCAAATGAACTTAAATAGAGGAATAACTGATATTAAACTTGATGTGAGTGGTTTATCTAAAGGAATGTATCTTATAAGGTTAACTAATTCAATGTATGAGTTTAAGGTAATTAAAATCGTAAAAATGTAGCTTTTAATGCTAACTATTAAACTCTGCATTTTTTTGTTGCGCATCTGCTTTTCGTTTTAAATTGAAAAAGCATTAAAGGATAGAATGATTTTTAGTAAAAGTTAATAAAAGGGTGTTAATACCATAATTCTATAAATCTTTTCCGGAATTATGTAAAGTTTGATTTCGCTACAGAGCTTAATTTTGCTCCTGTTAAATGAGAATAATTAAATCCATACAATTAAAAGCAGCTTTCCTGTTAACGGTGTTCGCCCTTAACACGGTGGTAGCTTTTGCTTGTTCATTGGGTTTAAATATGGGCTACAACGAGAAGCACCATGATAATGAAGAGAAAAAAAAATTAGCTTCAGCTCAATCTCATAGTCATCCGCCAGGCACAAAGCCTCATCAGCATAATACAGCAGTTACACATAGCCATGAAAGCACAGCAAAGCATAGTCATTCTAAAACAGCTTCACATAACCATAATAATGCAGCAGCCGCTCATCATCATGAACAAAGTAATT
>MWYU01000365.1 GCA_002050375.1 Chitinophagales bacterium 62-2 | reverse complement strand
GCCGCACTATTACCGGTGTACGTGTAAGCTTCAGCCCTGTTGAACAATACCTCTTCAACACTAAAAAGCGGAACCATTACATAAGGATTACCAATTTCAGCATTTACAGAAAGCTTTACAAAATATTCATCAATTTTAGGTACAAGCTGGTGTGTTCCTTCAGCAACAGAGTATAAAGAAAATGCAAAAAGTCCTCCGGTTACCGGGTCGGGCCGGGGAATGATTTGCTGTTGCTTATCTACACTAACGCCATACCTGGTACGGTAATAATCACGTGCCCATAAAGACTGGGTTTCTACTAAAAGAAGGTTAGCAGGTTCTGAAGCTTTGGCATATAATTTAAACAATTCGCTTACGTCAGTAATAGTCTTATACGAAGAATTCCATCCGCGAAGGTTTGCAGCAAAATTATTTCCGGGAACGGCCTGGTTAGCATATTGTATCACTTTTGCATAATCTTTTTTAAATAAATAGAACCGTGCAGCGAAAGCATTGGCTGCAGCACGGTTGAAATGATACTTTGGCACATCGTAAGCTTTATCTTCTATTAAAGGCAATCCTTCCAATAAATCCTTTTCTACCATATCATACACAAACTGTACTGTTTGTCTTTGGTACTGTTTAATAAAAACTTTCTCAGGTTCGCTAACATAAGGTATTCCGGGACTGCTTGCTGCAGTTGCAGGATCATAAAATTTTGAGAAGAAATTAACCAGCATAAAGTGAGCATAAGCCCTTGCAACTAATGCTTCGCCTTTTTGATTTTTATACTCATTTGGGTTAACAGCCTTGCTGATGGTTTCCAAAGCCTCGTTAGCCGATGCTATCGCTGAATAACAGGCGTTCCAATAATACTCCGGCGAGTCTTGCTGATTTTCACGGGTGTCAACAAAAAAATAAGGGTCGCGAATTACCGGATCACTGGTGCCGTTCCCAATATCTGTTACGTTGTCCGACATTGTTTCTGCAAATGCCTGATAGTTAGCCTGCGGATATGCGGTGCCCAATAACTGAGATACTTTCTCAGGCGAATTAACCACAGCCCTGTTATCCGGCGCTTTATCGAGAAATTTATTACATCCTGTAAGCGCTGCCATCAGCAAACAGCAGAAAGCATAAAAGAAAGTTTTTTTCATGTTGTTATTTTTTACAGCCCAACTTTTAAAGAAAGGGTAAATTGCTTTTGAATAGGTTGTGCTACACCCCCTGTATTAAAAAATTCAGGATCCTGCCCTTTTAATTTAGGGTCAGCGTATATTAGCCAGGGATTAGCTGCAACTGCAGTCACAGATAAAGAATTCATTCCTATTCTTTTTGCCGCTGCAGAGTTTACGTTATAAGTAAGAGAAACTGTTTTTAATCTTACAAAACCGCCATCTGCTACTCTTTCAGTTGAATAATTATAGTTATTGTATGGATAAACACCGGATGAATTTATAAGGTAACGTTGGTAAGCATCAAGGATAGAGGGAACGTTTGTTATTGTTTCATCACCAGGAACTAACCATCTGTCAATAAACTCTCTGGGCATGGCATCAAAATCAGAATACGCAGTTTTGAAGGCAGGGTATAACCTGATCTTGTTACCTGCCTGGTAAGTTAGAAACACATTTAATGATAAAGACTTATAACTGAAGGTATTTGAAAAACCACCGGTAAATCGTGGATCTACCGAGCCTTCAAAAACGAGATTAGATATTCTTTCGTCCTGCAAGTACACCTCACTGCTTACTTCACCTTTCTCGTTTAAAAAAGTAGGAACACCTGTAAAGTGGTTTAATCCTTTGTAAGGGATAGAAAACAAACTATTAACAGGATAGCCCCTTGTATTTCCACCTTCTGCTTTAACAAGGTCGAATATTATCGGCTCATTTTTAACATCCGTTATTTCAGTTGTATTATATCCAAAGGTCAGGTTCGTTCTCCATCCGCCGTTCTTAGAGCGTATTATATATCCGCCAATTACTGCTTCAGCTCCCTGCGAACTCATATCAGCATAATTTGCAGCTTTGCGGGCCTCACCGCCAACGCCGCCTGTTTTAATAAGGCTGATAAGATCGAAGCTTTTTCTTTGATAAACATCAAAACTCATAGTTACTCTTCCTTTAAACAGGCCAGCATCTAATCCGATATTAGCCTGGTAGTTCTTCTCCCATGTAAGGTTAGAATTTTCGAGATTGGCAACCTGAATAACAGATTCTCTTTCTGTCGGAAAAGTTCTGTTAGTTGTAAGGCTTCTTAATACTATACCGGAGTTGGTTGCCGGGCCTAAACTTGCGGTTAAACCATAACTTGCACGCAGCTTCAGGTAATCAATCTGATCAACATCCTGTAAAAATCCTTCTTCATTTATATTCCATGCACCTCCAAAACTCCACGTCGGCAGCCATCTCGCTGTTCTGGATGAACCTAATTGATTAGAACCATCGTATCGAACAGTACCATAGAAATTATATCTTCTGTCATATGTATACTGAGCATTCAGGTAGAAGGCAGCAAAACGGTCAAACTCTTTGCCCATTCCATAGTACAAAAAGTTCGATTCAATGGTTTGTTTAAGAATACGGTAATCAACAAAAGGGATACCGCCATTGTTATATTGATACCCGTAACCCGTATTAGAGAAATTTTGACGGTCGGCAGATTTTACCTGTTGACCCAAAAGAACAGTCACCGTATGTTTGTCGCCAAATGTATTTGTATAGTTAAGGCTGTTTCTAACATCGAACGAAAGTAACCTGTCTTCAATACGATTATAAAATCCACCATAAGGTAAAACAACAACGGGTTGGGCAGATGGATTATCGGGATCAGTATACAAAAACTTATTTGCGCCGGCAATAGTTGCATTATCGTTAGCCCTGTAGGCATTTGCCATGTTAGAGTTTTCCGTGATCTGATGCTCCCTTGAAGACTTAACGTAACGTAACGCTCCAATAAACTCGTACCTCAAATTCTTGCTTATCTTATATCCAAGTTCGCCCTGTAACTTTAGATCAATTACATTTATATCGAGGGTATTATTTGCTAATTCATCAATAATATTAAAGGGAGCAAAGTTCCGTCTGAAATATTCAAGGTTACCATTCTCGTCGTACGCTGTTGTAGTACGGCTGGTATTTAACGAATAACTGAACGGATTAATATCGAAGTCCCTTTCAAACTGCCCCGAAACAGGATTGCTGGTGCGGCTTAATGCACCAGGCGCCTTTTGTTGGCGGACAGAACCTACCGTCATGAAACCTGCAGTTAATTTATCGGAGAAGGTATAGTTATTGCGAAAGTTAAGGGTATACCGGTTTACGTTGTCTGCTATTGTCCAGCCATTATCCCGGTAAAAGCTTGTCGAGAAAAAGCTCTGCGATCTTTCCGTTCCTGTTGATATACTTAAAGAATGTTCCTGTGTTAACGAATTTCTAAACAAGACATCGAACCAATCTGTATTAGCGAGGGCATACCTTTTAAGAAAATCAGCTTTTGCTTCGGTAGTATTGATTAAAGCAAAATTTCCATTTGCATCAGGAATATTTATTAAGTTATACATCTTACCATAAACACCATAATTAGGACGACTAAGAACATCGGGTGCCAGAATGCCTTTTCGCTCAAGTTCTCCAAGCACCGACATTTGCTGTACTGAATTCATAATATTATAGTTGCTGTACGAAGGCTTTAACTGGGTGCTAAAATTTCCTGTGTAAGAAATAGAAGGTTTACCTGCCCGGCCCTTTTTTGTGGTGATAACAATAACACCATTCATTGCCCTTGCACCATATAAAGCGGTAGCAGCTGCGTCTTTTAAAATGTCAAATGTTTCTATATCGTTCGAATTTATTCCTGCAACAGACGATCCCAATAAAGTTGTTGGGTCACCGCTCGATAACTGGTCATTAGATATGTTAATGATATCTTCTAACACAACACCATCCACTACCCATAATGGCTTATTATCTCCGTTAATAGATGTTGCCCCGCGTACCCGTACTTTTGGCGCACTACCAAATGTGCTTGAAACATTCTGGACTGATACACCCGCTGCCCGGCCTTCCAACATCCGGCTTACATCTATAACGCCGTCAATTTTTACTTCTTCAGCCTTCAATGTTACTGCTGCCCCGGTAAAGTTCTTCTTACTGATCCTTTGAAAACCAGTAACTACTACATCCTGTAAACTTGCGGCATCTTCCCTTAAAACGATATTGATAGAACCTTGCCCTGAAACAAAACCTACTTGCTGTGTTGCAAGCCCTATATAACTAGTTACCAGAGTTCCTCTTGCAGGCACGCCTCTTAACTGAAACTCTCCCTGAGGGTTAGTAGTAGTTCCGTTTTTGCTTCCTTTTACTAAAACCGATACCCCTGGCAGAGCCGTGCCAGCGGAATCAGTTATTCTGCCTGAAACAGTATTTGGTTGTGCAAAAAGCTTCGTGCTAAGCAAGAAAAGAAGGAACGAAAATTTCAATATACCCACAAACTTCAGCCAGTTTGTTTCTTTAACATTGGGTTGGCCCAACGCTCTTTTATTCATAAATTATTTTTAGAAGTTGAAAAATTAGTTCTTTAAAATAGAGAACAGGTGTTTGAAATGAAGAAAAAAACAAATCAAATAGATTTTAACTTTTTTCAGAAAAATTCATCTTCGGTTTCCTTAAAAAATCAGACAAGGAAAAATAAAACTGTGCTGCATATTAAACAAACGATAATTCTAAAAAAAGGTTTTATAACAATTTATATTTCCCAGTCCCAGCTTTTTTAATATAAAAGCCGGGAGAGTTTTGT
>MWYU01000204.1 GCA_002050375.1 Chitinophagales bacterium 62-2 | reverse complement strand
GAGCGGCAGCCTGAGCACTTCATTTAATACCGGCCCGGTATTCCCACTACTGCAACAAGTGATGGCAAGAGTGTATATGTATTGTATTCCCATCTCGACAAGCTAATTAACGGTCAGAACCAGGACACCTTTACCATACAGGAAGTACCTCTGGAAGAAAAAAGTTCATTTTAAGAGAATGTCTTTTATTTAAGCGATTTTAATTTTGAAATTGATTGCAAGCAGCAAATGGTAAACTGCAGAACATTCTGATTCCACCCTTACATCATTTGAACTTCAGCATTATTTTAGATCGTTATCCAACAGACACTATACAAGAAAAGCCTCTTTTAGTTTAGTTGCTTAAGGTTCTTATTGTTTCATAACCTTAGAGGTGTACCTCTTTCCATCTGCCACTGCAGAAAGAACGTATACTCCTTTACTCAAAGTTTTTGCATGTACGTTTAATCTTATAACATTTTGCGACAAGCCATTGAAAGTTTCTGTTTGAATCAGCTTGCCGGATAGGTCAATTAGTTGCAGTTTTACCTGGCCTTTCGGTACTTTTCCAAAACGTACATCAATATAACTGTTAAAAGGATTGTTAATCACGAACATTCCCTGGCTGTTCTTCGTATTTCTTACAATAACAACATCGCTTACTTTGCTTCTATTGTTATTGTCTGTCATTGTTAATCTATAGTAGTTATGATCTGCGGCAAACTCTTTATCCAAAAAGCTATACAGTTGTTCAGTGTTACTGTTTCCCGCGGCTTTTACCTCTCCTAATTTACGATAAGTAGTTCCATCCAACGACTTCTCAATGATGAAATGGCTGCTGTTATATTCTGATGAAGTGCTCCATTGCAACAAAGTATTATCTCCCTGCAAAGTTCCAGTAAATTTGAGTAAAGTAATTGGTACAATTGTACCCGGAATACCAAAACCAAAACTGGCGAAACCGTTATTAAAAGTAGCTGTTATATAGTGCACATTGCCTAATGTACCGACGCTTGTTGGTGTTACCACCTGCGCGGTTCCCGGCCCGCCGGGTTCAGGATTTGTTGGGTTAACAATGCTAATCTGGCCAGGTACTTTAATAACCTCGATATTACTAAAGCTTTGACCTGTAGCTGCTTCCCAACCTTCCTTTTCTGCTGTGGTAAAATAGAAGGTGATTTCATAAGAACCATTGCTGTTATTTGACGGAAAAACTTTGTAAGTCTTATCCATAATATAATTGGCAGGATTATCGTTCCAAAAGGGAGCCGCGCTATTTCCCGCCCTGTCAATTGACACCTGTGTACAGCCGTAGTTAATGTTTGAAAGGTTACGGATCCTTGCAAGAACTTTAGTGGCTTTAGCAGAGTAAAAATATAAATCACTATTAGAAGAAAGGTATTCGGTTTTGGAAGCATTGAGAATACTATCAGCCCTGGTTCCAAAGTTTGTTAGGTTGAACGTTATTTGTGGCCGTAAGCCGCTGGCAAAAGAACTAAAACCGCCGCCCTGTGTTATTGAGGAATTGCAATCAATATTGTCTTTCCATATCGTGTTGCGCTGAGAAGCAGTGCCATTTTGATAACCTATTGCACGATCAGACAAACTCGTTGTATCAGTGGTAGCATTTGTATAACAAAATTCCACTACTACGCTGCTTAAGCCATCCCAATTAAAGGGTGTATCTAATTCAAAAGTGTTGTTTGTAAAACCTGTTGCAGTTGAAGTAGCCGGAGTAAAGGTAAAAGGATCTTTTACGGTGCTTGTTGGTACTTCATAGGTGCCAAGTGAATCCATTAAAACATTTCTGTTTACCGATCCCATTTTGATGACCACATTTTGATATGCTATTGTGCTCCTTTTATTTATGGGGATAGATATGCTATTTATTTTCCCGTCGCTTAGGCCGGCATTTATAAGTTCTGCAGGTGTGTACAATATTTGTGTTTTTTTGCTTCTCACCCTTGCATCAAAAGGTGCAACATTAGTTGCGCTCCCTACGAAAAAACCTGTGGTACCTACAGTATAATTAGCGGGTGCAGGTAAAACCGGAGCTACATCATTATCTTTAATATTGAAAGCAACTGTCTGAAAAACTGTTCCTCTTTGTGCATTCGATGTTCCGGCAAGCGTGTACCCAAATTTTACAAACTCATCATTTTCAACCTCGGCATCATCATATACCCTTATTGTTATCGTTTGGGGTGCCGTAGATCCCGAAGAAAAGTTTATCGTTTTGATCGGTGAATTAAAATCTCCGTTTGTTGCAAAATCATAATCAATACCTTGCCGGGCAGTGCTCGAAGTATCTACATTAATCGTTACTTCAGCATTGCCTTCCGGTGCATTAGCGATTGTTATTTGTACAGTATAATCTTTATAGCTTCTGCAGTCTGCTATGTTTGCTTCAGTTGCTTCGGAATTAGCAGCAGTTCCGATGTTAAAATTTATATCAGGTGTAGTTACATTAGGAACAGTGGCTGTAAACAATCCTCTTCCATGGGTGGCCGCTGCAAGAGTTCTATCTAAAGGGCGGTATCTTATCATATCAGTCCTAACGTTTGCAAGGCCGGTATTAGTAGGTTGCCAGTCTACAGGAGCACCATGAAGATCGTCAGTGGACCACACGCCCACTTCTGTGGCAATGATTGCAGCATTCGAATTGCGTGGATCGAACATTGCCCACCGCACAGGCATATCAGGAAGATTACCTTCAATAGAAGACCATGTAGGTGTGGTAGATAATGCATTTTTAGATTCGTATACACTTACTACGCCATAATTACTATAGGTAACAAGAACGTGATTTTCATCAGCCAGATCAGGGGCAACACACGAAACTGAACCGGTACCTGTTTTAATTACAGTTCCTGTTTTGGTTGTACCAATATGAGCATTATCAACCCTTACTACCGATCCGTTGTTCATACCAAAGTACACCCGGTTAGGAGTTAGCTGAGAAGCATAAACGTGCGTAATCGTACCCGTTAATTGCGGAACTCTTACAGAAGTTGTATCTGTACCTGCAACAGCAGGATTGTTCCACCTGAAATAAGTTCCTGTTGTATTTCCAGCATATAATCTTCTGCCTGCATCTTCATAATCGGTAGGGTTTACAAAAGATCCGTTGTTATTAAAAGTACGGCGTGTAAAAGTGTTTCCTCCATTAACTGAAACAAAGTAGTTGTTATTAGGAACAGAGGAAATTTGCACATTTCCATCATTCTGATCAATATAAGCAGTAGTGCCGTCGCCACCGGTAGCTTGTGTGGTAGTATTAATACCGGGTGCAGTAAATTTTTGAGTACCATTATCCTGCGAACCCGCAAGAAAATAGTCTGTTAGTGTTGGGTGTATAGCTACTGTATAAAATTGTGTTACATTATAATTATTATTTCTTGCAGTAAAACCAGCGCCGGCATTTGCAGTACGGTAAACACCGCCATCGCAACCTACAATAAATTCGTTATTAGCTCCGGCAGTTGCAGCATCGGGGCGAAAAACAATATTATGAATATCGGCATGTACAAGCGGAAGACTGCCGCAACCAGATGACCATTGTGAAATTTGAGTGAAGGATGCTCCTGCATCTGTTGATTTTAAAATGTCAACCCCTCCTATATACAATATGTTCTCGTTGAGAGGATCAACTGCTGCAATTAGATCGTACCAGGCCTGCCCGCGGGTAAAATCTGTTCTTGTTGTTCCCTGGTCGCACCACGATGGATTGGGAAGTGTTACCCATTCGGTTGAGTCCGCTGCTGCCGTCGTAGTAGTCATTATTTTTTTAACCGCATTGCTGGTATCCTGTAGTAATACATACAGCCTGTTTGGGTTATTCGGGGCAGGTGCAAGTTCAATACGTTGCTCATTTAAAGCCGAAGCGTAGATTTTTTCCCAGGTGCTTCCGCCATCTTTCGATCTGTAAATACCTCCAACACTACGAATTCCAAAGCTGCAAAAAATGCTTCCGTCGGTTGCTATTTCAATATCTGCTGCTGCATCGTTATTGCCTCCACCTGTTCCGTTACCTAATACTTTAGCCCAGGTTGCTCCATTATCTGCTGACCTCTGTAATCCACCTTGCCGCGTACAGGCAAATACAACACCGTTAGAAGTAATGGCTAATTTTTGAATGCGATAAAAATCTGCAGAGCTTGCTGCAGGTAATAAATCCCACGTTGTTCCTCCATCGCTGCTTTTAAAGATGCCCAGGCCTCGAATAGCATCAAAATTATTCCAGCCCTCGCCTGTTCCGGCATACATTTCCTGCGGATTCACCGGGTTTTGAACTAAAGCCGTTATAGCGATATTAGGCAAAAAATCATTTATCTTATTCCAGGTAGCGCTGGCTGAAGTAATATCATCAGTGTACCATAGGCCACCGCCCACACTTCCCGCCCAAACCTTTTTATAGCCGTTTGCAGCATCCCTTAAATCAAACATTAAAGCACGTGTACGTCCTCCTACATTTCGCGGACCTCTTTCAAGCCAATTTATTCCGGAAACAGGCCCCATTTGTCTTAACCGTGACAACCTGCTATTTCTAACTGCCACAGCAGTAATAAGCCTTTCCGTAGGTACAATATTTAGCTTAGGATCTTTTGTTAACTCAAATTCCTGCCTGAATGCTTCTTCAGGATTGTCTTCCTCTTCACCTTCTTCATCCTCTGTTTCGACCGGTACTCCTGTATAAGTTGATGGACTGTTATTTTTAAGATGATAAATTATGGATGCTGTAATAAGAGAAAAGAATAAAATAACAGGTAAAGCCTTTTTCATGTATAATAACATTGAGTTATGATTGATTATAT
>MWYU01000409.1 GCA_002050375.1 Chitinophagales bacterium 62-2 | reverse complement strand
GCGTGAAATAATAAGTTCGATATACCCCGAAAAATTGAGTTTTGACGGAATGCAATATCGAACTCCTCGCATCAACGAAGCAGCCCGACTTATCTATCAAATAAACAACGAGTTAGGTGCAATAAAAAACCGGAAAGATTACGATATTTCGCACCTTTCCGGTAGGGTAGAGCGTACGGGAATCGAACCCGTGATTCCTCCGTGAAAGGGAGGTGTCTTAACCCCTTGACCAACGCTCCGTTTCCGTAATTGGTCGGCAAAAATAGGGTTGGATATTTTCTTAGCCAAATTTTTTACACCGCTAATAAGTCAATGCTATACATGAAGGCATTATTATTAATAGCACTACACTAAAAGGCCAAAGAAGAACATTAAGAATTACTACTAAAAAAATAGCTTCTTTTAATTACGTTACTTGTAATTTCGCATGGCTTATTAATAAAATAAAATTAAGATATATATGAGTACAGTTAAAGTTGCCATTAATGGTTTTGGACGCATTGGCCGATTGGTATTTCGTCAGATCTATAACATGGAAGGGATTGATGTAGTTGCAATAAATGATCTTACAAGTCCTAAAGTATTGGCACATCTGCTTAAGTACGATAGTGCCCAGGGCCGCTTTGATGGAGATGTAACCAGCAGCGAAAATTCTATAAGCGTAAATGGTGATGAGGTAAAAATATATGCACAGAAAGACCCCTCTCAAATTCCATGGGGAGAGCATAGTGTAGATGTGGTAATTGAAAGTACAGGCTTTTTTACAGATAAAGCTAAGGCAGAAGCCCACCTTAAAGCAGGCGCTAAAAAAGTAGTTATTTCTGCCCCGGCAACCGGCGATCTTAAAACAGTAGTATTTAATGTTAACCATCAAATATTAGACGGTAGTGAGGATATCATATCATGTGCTTCCTGTACTACCAATTGTTTGGCTCCAATGGCTAAAGTTGTAAACGACAGTTTTGGTATAGTATTGGGTTTAATGACCACCATTCATGCTTACACCAACGATCAAAATACTTTAGACGCACCACATCCAAAGGGCGACCTTCGTCGTTCACGGGCTGCTGCTGCTAACATTGTACCTAACACTACCGGCGCTGCAAAAGCAATTGGCCTTGTGTTGCCCGAGCTTAAAGGTAAGCTGGATGGAAGTGCGCAGCGTGTTCCTGTTATTACCGGTTCTTTAACTGAGTTAACTTCTGTAGTAAATAAAAAAGTTACTGTTGAAGAAGTGAACGCTGCAATGAAAGCTGCAAGCAATGAAAGCTTTGGCTATAACGAAGACGAAGTGGTAAGCTCTGATATTATTGGCTCACAGTATGGTTCTTTGTTTGATGCTACCCAAACCCGCGTACAAACAGTAGGAGATCAGCAATTGGTTAGAACTGTAAGCTGGTACGACAACGAAATGAGTTACGTAAGCCAGTTAGTTCGTACTGTTAAATTTTTTGCAGGGTTAATTAATAAGCAGTAGTTGCCAAGGGTGACCACTGCAGCTACTTCATAAACATAATAGAAGTCCTCAAATAACTTTAACCACAAAGGTTTCGAAGAATGAACACGAAGCACACAGAAAATTTCTTAGTGGACTTAGTGAGTTTTTTTCGTGTATTCCTTTGTGGTTTCTTAATTAAATGACACGTCATGAGTAATTTCCAAAACCATAACTTCTTAGACCAAAAGGCTTTAATAAGAGTTGACTTTAATGTTCCCCTTAATGACAGTTTTGAAATAACCGACGACAACAGGATGCGTGCAGCAATACCCACTATTCAAAAGATTATAAAAGATGGTGGAAGTGTTATTCTTATGAGTCATTTCGGTAGACCTAAGGAGGGCCCGACAGATAAATATTCTTTAAAGCATTTAGTGCCACACTTACAGGAATTGTTGCGAGATACATCCGTCCAATTTGCGAATGATTGTATAGGCGAAGAAGCAATTCAAAAAGCTGCCGCACTTAAACCAGGCGAAGTTTTACTACTTGAAAATTTACGATGTTATAAAGAGGAAGAAAAAGGTGACGAAGCATTTGCCAAAAAGCTAAGCAAGCTGGGCGATATTTATGTGAATGATGCTTTTGGTACAGCACACAGGGCACATGCTTCAACAGCTATTATTGCTAAATTCTTTCCTGGCGATAAGAAATTATTTGGTCTTGTAATGGAAGGTGAAATACAAAGCGCTGAAAAAGTTTTACACAATAACGAAAAACCTTTTACGGCAATCCTTGGCGGAGCTAAAGTGAGTGACAAGATTTTAATTATTGAAAATTTATTGGAAAGAGCTAATAACATTATTATTGGTGGCGGTATGGCTTATACATTTTTGAAAGCCCAGGGTAAAGAAATAGGAAGCAGCCTCTGTGAAGATGATAAGCTTAATCTTGCAAACGAACTATTGGCTAAAGCAAAAGAAAAAGGTGTTAAGTTTTATTTGCCAAAAGACAGCGTAGTGGCAGATAAATTTGAAGCGGATGCAAACACACAAGAGTTAAGTAATGACAGTATACCACAAGGCTGGATGGGATTAGATATAGGTGAAGAGGCTATAAATGAATTTGGCGAAGTTATTTTACAGAGCAAAACTATTTTATGGAATGGCCCAATGGGGGTTTTTGAAATGGATAAATTTAAAAAAGGTACCAAAGCTATTGCTGATTTTGTAGTAGAAGCTACTGCACGCGGAGCTTTTTCATTAGTAGGCGGCGGCGACAGTGTAGCTGCCGTAAATCAATTTGGCCTTGCTGATAAAGTTAGCTATGTAAGTACGGGTGGGGGTGCCATGCTTGAATATTTCGAAGGCAAAGAGTTACCCGGCATTGCAGCTATCCGTCATTAATAAACACGCAAAATCATTTTTAGTTCCTGTATAGCTGTTGTAAATACTTCATATTACAATTTGCGCGTTTATTTCGTACTAACTACAGTTGCTTTGCTATCTCAACTTGGGATTTATATCAACTTCTGATTGTGGAACAGGCCATTGATAATCTTGAGCCCTGAAAGCTTTGGAAGTCACAAACCATCTTGCAAACGGATCAACCGTCGTACCCTTCCTGCGAATAGGCTTAACAGTACCCGGGAACGGTGCCCCATAAAAGTCGGCTTTTAAAACTGTTTCGGCCATTTTCCATCGTAACAAATCCCAGTAGCGAATGCCTTCAAATGCAGTTTCATTACGACGTTCTTTTCTTAAGATTCCCCTTAATAATGCCGGAGTAGTTTCGTTGATTGGTGGCATATTTACGGATGTACGTCCTCTTACCTTATTAATAGTTTCATCAAGCAATGACTGATCAATAGGTTGTCCTGCTTCCAGTTTCGCTTCCAGGTAACTCAATAAAACCTCCGCATAACGAATGATCGGAAGATTACCACCGTAATTAGTAAGATCGCCGGAATAATTCTCGTCACAAAACTTCTTTACACCATAGCCGGTTTGTGTAGTTTGCTTTCCTGCTCCTAATTGATCTGGGGCAGAAGCGGAATCTGGGTGCGTTATATACCGGCCCTTAAACTGCTGGCCATTAAAGAGAATATTATACTTCAAACGGGGATCCCTGTTCTTTGTAGGATCTTTGGGATCGTACAAAGGGCTGTTAAAAGAAAAAGTAGTTCCGTTGGTAAAATCATACGACTCAACAATGCTTCCCAAGGGGCAGAATATGTGCCAGCCTGCAGCTACTGCAGGCCATAAATGCTGGCTTTCGCCATTTGCAGCAAGGTTTTCTACAAATTCTGCGCTAAAAATATTCTCGTTGCTGGTTTCTTTTGACTGCAGAAAAATATTTGCATAATCGGGGTCGATAGTATTGTCCCCAAAATCTATGATCGATTTATAAGTGGAAGCGGCATCAGTATATTTGCCTTCGGCCAATTGTAAACGACCTAAGAACGCCAGAGCAGCCTGTTTGCTTGCTCTGCCTCGTTCGGAGGCTGGTATATCTTTAAACCTTGGCAAATCATTTGCCGCTTCTGCAAACTCAGTTAAAGCAAAATTGACAACATCAGCTCTTGATGCTTTATCGAGTGTGTTGGCTTCTTCTTTGGTAAGCAATTCTGTAACTAACGGAACTGATCCCCAAAACTGCGACATATAAAAGTATTGGCAAGCTCTTAAGAATCGCACTTCCGCTTTCATCCTTTTCTTAGTCGCTTCGTTCATAGTAACCTTGTCAATGTTTTCTAGAAAGTCGTTTGCCCGCGCAATGCGTGCATAGCTTTGCGTCCAGTACTGTCCTAAAACAGCCACATTTGGAGTTAATGTGCCGTTTGTTAATTTATTAAATACAGAATTGTCACCTCTTCGGTCGTATGCATTATCTGTAGCAAATTCCATGAATAACAAACCAGCATACGACCACCAGTCGGTAGGGTTAGCGTTCGCGGCATTTACCGATATATTTCCCCTGTACACTCCTGTCAAGGCTAAGGTGGCGTTAGCTTCACTTGTCCAGAAGGTAGCGCTGTCAAAAGCATCTAAGGGTGATTGGTCAAGTTCTTTTCTACATGAACTTATCATTAGAAAAGCAAAGAAGACAACAAGACCTTTTTTCGTTAGATGTTTAATGCTCATATTTTACAAGATTAATTGTTAGAAGTTTATATTAAGTCCTACAGTGTAATTGGTCAAAATCGGATAATAAGTACCGGAAGCTGTTATTGAGTTGGAATCATCGTTAGGCGATGCGTCTGTGCCCACTTCCGGATCCCATCCTTTCCTGTAATTGCTTATAAGGAAGAGGTTCTCGCCACTTGCATAAATCCTTACACCGGTGATACCAATCCTCTTTATGAG
>MWYU01000725.1 GCA_002050375.1 Chitinophagales bacterium 62-2 | reverse complement strand
GATCTTGACCATCCTGAGATCATCGATTTTATAGACTGGAAAGTTGAAGAAGAAAAAAAAGTAGGCGCTTTAATAGGTGCAGGTTACGCGAGCGATTATGAAGGCGAGGCTTACCGTACAGTATCCGGTCAAAATTCTAATAATTCGGTTCGAATTCCGCGTCAATTTTTTGAAAAGCTCGAGAAAGGTGAAGACTGGGAATTAAAAGCCCGAACTGATGGACGGGTGATGAAAAAAATTCCTGCAAGGGAGCTTTGGAATAAAATAGCTTATGCCGCATGGAGATGTGCCGACCCGGGATTACAATATAATACAACTATAAACGAGTGGCATACATGCCCGCAAGGCGGAGAGATAAGGGCTTCCAATCCCTGCTCAGAATATATGTTTTTGGATAATACTGCATGTAACCTGGCATCAGTAAACCTTCGGCGGTTCTTCAATGAAGAAAATAATGTATTTGATGTAGAAGGCTTTGAATACACTTGCCGTTTATGGACGGTAGTTTTGGAGGTTTCAGTTTTAATGGCCCAGTTTCCAAGCAAAGAGGTTGCGCAACTTTCTTACGAATACCGCACACTTGGCTTAGGTTATGCAAACCTCGGCAGTATGTTAATGGTAAGCGGCATTGCTTATGATAGTGAAGAGGCCCGCGCTATTGCCGGTGCCATTACAGCAATCATGACGGGTGTTAGTTATCACACGAGTGCCGAAATGGCCAGCCATTTAGGTGCTTTTGTTAAGTACGAAGAAAATAAACAGGATATGTTGCGTGTAATGCGTAATCATCGCCTGGCTGCTTACGATGCTGACAGTTATGAAAAGTTAAGCATAAAACCACAAGGCATAAAAGCTCAGTACTGTCCCGATTACCTGTTAAGAGCAGCGTGTAAAGCATGGGACAATGCAGTTGAAATGGGCGAAAAGTGGGGTTACCGCAATGCGCAGACAACTGTAATTGCACCCACAGGAACCATCGGCCTTGTAATGGATTGCGATACTACAGGCGTTGAACCTGACTTTGCCCTGGTTAAATTTAAAAAATTAAGCGGCGGCGGTTATTTTAAGATCATTAACCAATCTGTTCCGCAAGCATTAAAAAACCTTGGCTACAACGAGAAAGAATTAGATGCTATTATAAAATATGCTATAGGTTCAGGCAATTTCGACGGAGCTCCTCATGTCAATGCCCAGTCTTTAAGCGAAAAGGGTTTTATAGCCGAAGAAATTAAAAAGCTGAACGAGGCCGTTAAGGCTGCTTTCGAAATAGGTTTTGTATTTAACTGGTTTACTTTGGGAGAAGCGTGTTTGGAAAGATTAGGATTTAAACCGTCGCAATACAAAGATTGGAATTTTAATCTTCTCGAAGAATTAGGTTTTACCGACGAACAGATCGACGAAGCCAATGATTACATCTGCGGCACCATGACTATTGAAGGCGCTCCTTTGCTTAAGAGTGAACATTTATCAGTATTTGATTGCGCCAATAAGTGCGGCAAAAAAGGTGAAAGATTTATTCATGCTCATGGTCACATTCGTATGATGGGTGCTACACAACCTTTTATTAGCGGAGCAATTTCTAAAACGATTAACCTGCCCAACGAAGCGGTGGTTGAAGAGATTGCTGATTGTTATTTACTTAGCTGGCAGCTTGGCTTAAAAGCGAATGCATTATATCGGGATGGTTCTAAATTATCCCAGCCATTAAGCAACAAAAGCGACAAGAAAAAGAAAGTTCAGGAAGCAGAAAGCCCAACGCAAAACGCGGAACGCGAAAACCAACCGGAATCAAACATTGTTGATCTTAGTAAACTTACTGTTGACGAATTACTGGAAGAAGTTACCAAGCGGATGCATGATTCGCCCGATACACAATTGAAGCGCAAGCTGAGCGATATTGTTCAACGTAAGTCTCTGCCTGCAAAGCGGCGTGGATTTACCCAGAAAGCCAAAGTTGGAGGGCAGGTAATCTTCTTACGCACTGGCGAGTATAATGATGACACGCTCGGAGAAATATTTATAGACCTTGCAAAAGAAGGCTCAACACTTCGCAGCTTAATGAACTGTTTTGCTATTGCCGTATCTGTTGGGTTGCAATATGGTGTTCCTTTAGAAGAGTTTGTTGAAAAATTTGTGTTTACCAAGTTTGAGCCTGCCGGAATGGTAGATCATCCAAACATCAAAACAACCACTTCACTGGTCGACTTCATTTTCCGTTGCCTTGCTTACGAATATTTAGGCCGCACAGATCTTGTGCATGTTTTAGATAAACCCGAAGTGTTGAACCTTGGTGATAATGAAGAATTAAAAAACGAATTAAGCAGTATAAGAATAACTGCTCCTATCAATAATTCCAATACAGTTAACCCAAAAGCTGTTCAAAAGCCTGTAGCTGCATCTACTAATCTGGCCTCGGGCATGGAAGCGCAAAACCGCGCATTTAAAGATATGCAAAGCGATGCGCCGGCGTGCAGTACCTGCGGACACATAACAGTACGCAGCGGCACCTGCTACAAGTGTATGAATTGCGGAAGCAGTTTAGGTTGCAGTTAAGTTGCCTGTTCCTCTTCTTCTACTAAAAAGCCACCCTACCCGGTGGCTTTTTATATATCTGTGCTTATTTATTCTGCGCTTTACGCTTTTGCCTACATTTGATAGTTCCAAAAACTCTTCATGCAATTTTCATTTAGTTATGATAAAAAAAAGGTTATCCAGGCGTTGCGTTACCATTTTATGGCGAGGGCAGAAATAAGAGTATTAATAATAATGGTAAATATTTTTGCAATTTTCTCTGCGGCGCTATCTTACTTTCGTAAAGTTTCCCCTCTTGCTTTTTTAGTAAGCTCTCTTTTATGGTTCCTTTTAATGATCTCTTTATGGTTTATTTTACCAAATGCAGTTTATAAAAGAGCTGCTACTTTTAAAGATGCCTTTAAAATAACCTTTGGGCAATATGGGGTGCGTATAGAAAATGAAAGGGGACAAACAGAATGGAACTGGGAGAGGTTTTCAACCTATTTGGAAAGCCCTCATTTCATCCATTTGTATTTTGATGCAAGGTCATTCTTTCTAGTTCCAAAGGCGGCGGCGCAGCAAAGCGGAAACCTGCAAGAGCTTAGAAAGATTCTGGAACAAAAAATTACCAAAAAAAAATAGTTACAGGTTCTTTTCCATTATAAAGTGTGGAATAGTTACTTCCTGAAATTCTTCTCCTGTTACGTTATAACCTAATTTCTCATAAAAGCCCACAGCAGATTTTCGCGCATGCATTGTTATTTTTTTATAGCAGCGGTCGCGGGCTATGTTTTCAGCAAATTGCATCAAAATACGTCCAATTCCTTTTCCCTGTAATCCGGGTATTACAGCCATTTGCCTTAGCCTTACATTACCGGGTTCAACTTCGGTTAATAAACAGCAACCAAGCATTTGCTCATCTTCAAAAGCGGCAATTAGCATGTCATCTTTTTCTTTTGCCAATTCTTCGTCCGAAAACTCCAGCCCCAAAGGTTTACGCAGTATCTGCCTGCGCAAATCAACCATCTGTTTGTATTCTTTGCTGTTGTGGTCTATAATTTTTAAAGGCATACTAACGGTATTAATTGATGGTATTGGTTATTTAGAAGATCATATCCGTTACTTCAAAAATATACCTATGATTTCAAAAATCCTGCATTATGCTCAGTTTTATTATGCATTGAATCAATAAGCTTTTAAAAACTTAGAAGGGAGGTGTAAGGATAGTAAGAAGAATACAACAATGTACCACAGAGTACTTTAACCGACAATTTCAAAAGATATGAAGGAAGGGTTATTATTAGAGCAAAGTATTCTGATCACTTCATCATAGAATTTGGGGGTAGAAATAAAAATGGGTTAATTCGTTACTTATTTGCTAAAAATTATATTTTTGCACCCGTACTAAACTTTATACCAATGTCAGATATCGCAACAAGAGTAAAAAAAATCATTGTTGACAAACTGGGTGTAGACGAAGCTGAAGTGAACAATGAAGCTTCTTTTACCAACGATTTAGGTGCTGATTCTTTAGACACCGTAGAATTAATTATGGAATTCGAAAAAGAGTTTAATATTTCTATTCCTGACGAGCAGGCTGAAACCATTACAACGGTAGGTCAGGCAGTTGCCTACCTGGAAGAGCATGCTAAATAATTGGCAAATTCCTTCTATTGGCAATATTAAAAATCCGCCTTCAAAAGCAATTTTTGCTAATGTTGGCGGATTTATTACTTTAAAAATTAAGGCTTTACATGCAATTGAAAAGAGTAGTTGTAACCGGCATTGGTGCGCTTACTCCTATAGGCAATAACCTCTCTGAATTTTGGCAAAGTTTATTGGACGGCGTATCTGGTGCCAACCTGATAACGCAGTTCGATGCAACAAAATTTAAAACACGGTTTGCCTGTGAACTTAAAAATTTTGAACCTACGAACTTCCTTGATCGTAAAGAGGCTCGCAAAATAGACCGGTTTACACAAACTGCGTTAGTTGCAAGTGACCAGGCTGTTTTAGATGCAGGAATTAATAAGAATAATATAGATGTTGATCGTGCAGGTGTAATCTTTGGCAGTGGAATTGGCGGAATATTTACCTTTCAGCAGGAGGTGATGGAATATGCAAAAGGAGATGGAACACCACGTTTCAATCCTTTCTTTATTCCGAAAATGATATTAGATATTGCTGCAGGGCAGATTTCAATGCGTCATGGTTTACGCGGTCCCAACTTCGCTGTTGTGAGTGCCTGCGCTTCTTCAACCAATGCTATTATCGATGCTTTTAACTATATACGTATAGGAAAATCCGATATTATTTTAACCGGGGGGAGTGAAAGTGTTATATGTGAAGCCGGCGTCGGGGGTTTTAATGCTATGAAGGCACTTAGCGAAAGAAATGATGAATATACTACGGCCAGCCGCCCTTATGATATGGACAGAGATGGTTTTGTAATGGGTGAAGGTGCAGGTGTTTTGGTTTTGGAAGAACTGGAACATGCATTAGCACGTGGTGCACATATTTATTGTGAAATTGGTGGAGGCGGAGCTACCGCAGATGCACATCATATTACCGCTCCACACCCTGAAGGATTAGGTGCAAAAAATGTGATGATAGCCGCTTTAAATGATGCAGGTATGGTGCCGGAAGACATAGATTACATTAATACTCACGGCACTTCTACCCCCTTAGGAGATGGAGCCGAAGTAAAAGCAATCATGCATGTTTTTGGTGAGCATGCTTACGTATTAAACATAAGTTCTACTAAAAGTATGACAGGCCATTGCCTTGGGGCTGCCGGTGTTGTTGAGGCTATTGCAGCCATACAAGCTGTGGTTAATGATATTATTCCTCCTACTATTAATCACTTTAATGATGATCCCGAATTAGACCATCGCCTGAACTTTACCTTTAACAAAGCTCAACAACGAACAGTTAACGCCGCTTTAAGTAACACCTTCGGTTTCGGTGGTCATAACGCTGCAGTTATCGTAAAAAAATACGTAGCTTAACGTTGTGCAAATTCTTCGTAATCTTTTTAGTAAAAGGAAGACTAAACAATCCTTTGAAAGGCAATTTAAAAATGTACTTGGCATAAAGCCGGGTAATATCTCCTTATATACCGCGGCATTAAGTCATCGCTCCGTTAAGGAAGGTGCGGATGAAAATAATGAAAGGCTGGAATACTTAGGCGATGCTGTCTTAAGCGCTATTATAGCCGACTATCTTTTTAAGAAATACCCTTATAAAGGAGAAGGATTTTTAACTGAGATGCGCAGTAAAATGGTTAACCGGCAAAAGTTAAATGACATTGCAGTAAAAATGGGCCTAAAGAAACTAACGTTATACAACAAATTTGATGGATCACTTAAAGCAAGCCAGATTTTTGGAAATACTTTAGAGGCACTTGTTGGAGCAGTATATTTGGATAAAGGTTATGCCAAAACGCAAAAATGGGTTTCTAAGCATATAGTAATTCCACATCTTGACGTAAATGATCTTGAACTTATTGATATAAACCTAAAGAATAAACTTATTGGCTGGGCCAGTAAAAATGGAAAAGTATTAGAATTCGAAACTTTAGAAGAGAAGCTGGAAAACAGTCGAAGAATTTTTACCATTGCCGCCGTTTTAGATGGGGAGAAACTTGCACTTGGCAAAGGATATAATAAAAAAGATGCAAGCCAGATTGCCGCTCAAATAGCGATTGAAAAGCTCGGTTTATAAAAAACCACTCTGTAATTTTTAAAGTACTATTATAATAGATTTGTCTTATCCCAATTATAAGTACTTATTTTATCTCCTCGCACAGCTCAATTAAAACTCCATTCGTTCCTTTTGGATGCAGGAAACAAACCATTTTATTATCAGCGCCTTTTTTTGGATGTTCACTCAATAGCACGAAACCTTCGTTCTTTAGTCGCGCCATTTCCTCATTAATGCTTTCCACTTCTAATGCAATATGGTGTACACCTTCACCTTTTTTGTCAATATATTTTGCTATCACCCCGTCAATTTCTAAACTTTCCAATAATTCAATTTTTGTTTCGCCCTGCTTAAAAAAAGCTGTTTTTACTTTCTCGTTTTCAACTTCTTCGGTTTTATAGCATGTGGTGTTTAAAAGTTTTTCAAATAAAAAAATTGATGCTTCTAAATTTTTAACTGCAATCCCTATGTGTTCAATCTTTTTCATAACTTCTATCAGGTATTTTACCTTTTATAGTTTCCCATTTACGGAAAAAGGCTTATAAGAGTGTTAAGTGCATAAAATATAGTGGTTATTGCGTTACTTTTGCATATAATATTATTTGTAGAAAAATTTACTTCGTATGTTGAAATTACCTGTTTATTTAGATAATAATGCCACAACGCCCTGCGACCCTCGCGTGGTTGAAGCAATGATACCATACTTTACAGAAAACTTTGGTAACGCAGCGAGCCGTAATCATCCTTTTGGCTGGCAGGCTGAAGAAGCAGTAGATTATGCCCGGGAGCAAGTAGCTAAATTAGTGGGCGCAGATCCAAAGGAAATTATTTTTACCAGCGGCGCTACAGAAGCAGACAATTTGGCTATTAAGGGTGTATTTGAAATGTATGCAAGCAAAGGAAATCATATAATAACCGCTACTACTGAACATAAGGCGGTTTTAGATACTTGTAAACACATCGAGAAATTAGGGGGAGAGGTAACTTATCTTGAAGTTCAGGCTGACGGCTTGATTGACCTTAACGATCTGGAAGCAGCCATTAAGCCTAATACTATTCTTATTGCAATCATGTACGGCAATAATGAGATTGGGGTTGTTCAGCCAATCCGGCAAATAAGTGCTATAGCAAAAAGAAATGGCATTTTGTTTTTTACAGATGCTGTGCAAGCTGTAGGTAAAATTCCTGTCGATGTGATTAAAGATGGTATTGATATTATGGCTTTTACTGCTCATAAAATGTATGGTCCTAAAGGGGTTGGTGCCTTATATGTTCGCCGGAAGAATCCCCGGGTAAAAGTTACAGCACAGTTGGATGGTGGCGGTCATGAAAGAGGAATGCGAAGCGGTACATTGAATGTTCCAGGTATTGTTGGTTTTGGTAAAGCTGCCGAACTCGCCCGGTTAGAAATGGAGCACGACGCAAAACGACTTGGAGCTTTAAGAGATAAGCTTGAAACAGAGCTACTTAAAATTGAAGAGGCTTATGTTAATGGTAATCGTGACTATCGTTTACCTCACGTGGCTAATATTTCTTTTAAGCATGTTGAAGGTGAGGGCTTGCTGATGGGCTTTAATAAGAATATTGCCCTCAGTTCGGGTTCAGCATGTACATCTGCATCGTTAGAGCCAAGTTACGTATTGAAAGCGTTAGGTTTAGGTGATGATCTGGCACACAGTTCGCTGCGTTTCGGTTTAGGAAGATTTACTACTGAAGAACAGATTGATTATACTATTGAGCAAATTACGAAGACTGTTTTAAAGCTTCGGGAGATGAGTCCACTGTGGGAGATGTATAAGGAAGGCATCGATCTTAACTCCATTGAGTGGGCACATCATTAGAAATTTTTAAACGAGGTCATATAAAATAAAAGTAAATTTTTGTAACAAGTAAAATAGCATAAGCATTTTCGAATAAACTAATTTCAAAATCTTAAATTAAAGTATATGGCATATTCAGATAAAGTAATCGATCACTATCAAAATCCTAAAAATGTTGGTACGTTAGATAAGTCCAGCAAAAATGTAGGTACTGGTCTTGTAGGAGCGCCTGAGTGCGGAGACGTAATGCGTTTGCAAATTGAAGTAGACGATTTTACAGGCGTTATAAGAGATGCAAAATTCAAAACTTTTGGCTGCGGTTCTGCAATTGCATCTTCATCTTTGGCAACAGAATGGTTAAAAGGTAAAACTGTAGACCAGGCTTTGACTATTGATAATATGACGATAGTTGAAGAACTAAATCTCCCGCCTGTTAAAATTCATTGTTCGGTGTTGGCAGAAGATGCAATTAAAGCTGCTATCAACGATTATCGTGTAAAAAATGGTATGGAAGAAATTAAGTTTGAAGAAAGTGTAGTGCATTAGGCAATAATTAGAAAATGAGCTGATTTTAAATTTTGAAATTTTTTTTAGATCACTCATTTTCAAATTGGCAAATTTTAAAATTGTTAGAGTTGTGATTTACGTGAGCGATAAAGCAAAAACAAAAGTTGAAAGGCTGATGGAGGAAGCTGCTGTTCCTGATAAGGACTATTTTCTTCGTGTATCGGTTGTTGGTGGAGGTTGTTCGGGGCTAAGCTATAAACTGGATTTCGACAACGAGAAAAAACCGATGGATCAGGAGTTTGAGGATAACGGAATTAAAGTTGTAACAGATCTTAAAAGCTTTCTATACCTCGTTAATACAACTCTCGATTTTTCTGATGGATTAAATGGAAAAGGGTTTTATTTCAGTAATCCTAATGCAAGCCGAAGTTGTGGCTGCGGAGAAAGTTTTGCAGTGTAACTTTTAAATATTCCTGTTCGTTAGAATAGTTGACAAATTAAAAAAAAATTATCCCCGGCTGATGTCGCCGGGGATTTTTATCAATAGGAACTCCATCCACTACAAACATTGCCTGGTTGTTGCCCAACAAAGATTTGGTACCGCGGATAACTACGTTTGTAGAACCACCCATAACATTGTTTTGCCTGATCTCTACCCCTAAAACTTTTCCCGATAGCTGGTTAACAAAATTGCTGCTTCTGGCCTGGCTCACATCTTCGCCACTTAAAGTTTGTGCGGCATAAGGAAGTGTATTTCTGTTACGACGGATACCCAGCGTTGTTACGACGACCTCCTGAAGATTTCGGGAAACACGTGAAAGTTGTACTTCTATAAAAGTTCTTTTTCGGATGTCTACTTCACTGGTAGCTAAACCTACACTTGAAATTACTTTTTTTGTTCTTTAAAAATTATACACTACCTGAAGCTTTACCTCGCTCCTTGCATTGCCATTAATTTGATCGAGGCCACTGCTTATAGTCTTTTGATTCTGATAAATGGTTTGTGCCCAACGCATCCAAACCTGCATTTTTTTAGTTACATCGTAATTTACATTGATGTAATAACGCAAACCTTTTCCTATAAATTGAGGTATTGAGTAACTATACAAAACATCGCTCTCATAAGCGTAAAGCCGGCTATTAAACCCATCAGTATCAAAATACTGCAACCGTGTGTTTAACGATAGCGGCGTTCTTTTAGGCTTATAGGCAAAATCAAAATAAGTTAAGAAACCCTGCTCGCTCCTGTCACTTTCCTGTGCATCATACCAAACTATTTCAACCCGGTTTCTTAAAGTTATCTCCCTATTGGGCTGATATGAAAAGTGCGTTCTCCAGTTTTGCCTTGGTCTTATAAAAGGTTGCCTTGTAGCCAGATCAAGTCCTGACAAATTAATTGCTTTATTCTCGTTGCGATAGCGGGTGTAAACTTCCACTTGTTTATTTGGCCGGTACGTTATCTGCAGCAAATATTCTGTTCCTTTTGTAGGCGCATCTACCCGATAACGCAACCATGGAAAACTAAACATATCAGCATAAGCATCTATTTTTAAAGCTGCATTTGGCTTTAAACTTACACCGGTGTACAAACCTTTTTCATTTGTTGGAAATGTACTTTCAGTAAATGCATTACCATACAAACTCTGGTAGCTTTTTTCAATATTTCGGTAAACCATCGATAAATCAACTTTGGGATCAAGGCTTGCTAACAATCCGCTGATTAGTGCTTTCGAACTTGTCTTGTCCATAGCCGCTTCGCCAAAAAAATGAACGTTCCGATAAGTATAGCTGTAATCAATGCTGTAATTATACCATTCGCTTCCATTGATGGCGTATTGGTTATAAGGCCGAATATCGCGAATAAGCGGAGCAGAAAATTTGAATGCAACGCCATTTAAGCCGACATGTAAGCGAGTATCTCTGTAAGAAATATTACCACCGAAAGAAGTTTGTGTTATTGTATTTCTTTTACTTAATTCAGAAGGGGTGCGATGGTAGCCGGAAGTTAAAATCGAAGATATAAAGTCTTCATTTGTAAGTGAAGTGACTGAATGAAAAGTAGCATCTATTTTTCTTAGCGACGCGAAGGCTGTGGCATTTATTTTCTGTCCTCCAACCGTAATTCCCACTCCTCTTTCAAAATTATATTCCCCTGCTGAACTATAAGGACGAAGAATATCAGCCTGCCTTTTAACGGCTAAAACATCCGCGCTTTTTTTAAAAGCTAAACTTTGCCACTGTATAAGTCCCTGCCCCATGTTAACTGTAAAATCTCCAAGTGCCAGTAATTTTATTGGCCCCAGCTTTCTTGCAAATAAATGAAAGGAATAAAAATCGAAACCTTGTCTTTGACTGCCTTTAAAAAATTGCTCTCCCGCATCTTTATCGCCAACAATACCTAATTGTAATAAATTACGAAAAACATATTTATACCGAAAGAGCAAACGTTGGGGACTGCCGGGATAACGATTTGCTACAGTATCAGGTCTTCTATATCCGCCACTTTTTTCAAGAACCTGTTGAACGCGCACAAGCATTGAGTGTTCTCCTCCTGTAAATCTTTGCCCTATATCTGCCGTTAAAGAAACCGCGTCTCCCACTTTTACAAAAGGAAGGATTTTTTTAATAATTTCTATATCCCACGTGGGTACTGCCTGTAATTCGTAGATACTTATCAGCTTACCTAACAATTGCTTGTATCTCAGCAAATTTCTTATTTGAAGATCAGACACCAGTCTTAATTCCCTCAACTCACTTTCATCGGCAGTATTTAGATTTAGGGGATTACTTCTATACTGTACTAAAGATTGCAGATATGTATCATCTTCAGGTTCTCCTTCCTGCTGTTCGGCCAGGTTTTCGAGTTGCTGTTCTGTAGTGCTGCCCGGCTTTACCGGGTTCTCATCTTGTGTCCGGGCATCAATACAATGAAAAATTACGCACAATATTAGTATTAGTTTTCTCACTCTTTAGCCTGGTTCTTAAAATTAAATAGAAGTAAAATTCCGGGGGTAAAACCAAGCTGAGGATGATAAGCTGTATTTACATCTACCCTTGCAAAATCAAGCTGAAGACTAACTCCAACATAACTATTATTATTTGTGGTTGAAATACCGCCACGCAAAAAAACCTTCTGAGCAACATTATACTGCATGCCTGCACTTAAGCTTACAGGTTGATCTTCCTGCTTTGCAATTTCTGTACTCAAAAATAATTTTTCTGAAGCTTCGTACCCTAACCCGGTTTGATAAACTGAAGCAAGTTTCTCATTGCTGTTTTTACCAAACTTACTGCTTAAAGGATTATACACATGCATACCGGCATGCAATCTATCAGTAAGGTGCAGGATAGTTCCTGCTTCAAAATTGATAGCTGAAGCACTGCCGTAACCAGCAATACGAACCGTGTGATAATTAAATTTAATACCAACATCAACCATGTTAGAAATCTTACGTCCGTAGGACAAACCCAACTGGTTTTCATTGTATAAACTAAAACCAAAATAATCGCCTTGTAAAGCAAAAGTTCCTCCTGCAGTGGGTACGGCAACTATTGCTGTGAACTGATTTAATTCTTCCAGTAAATATCTTCTTTCACCATAAACACCAAATCCTCCTGATTTTAATTGTGCGAGAGATGCCTGGTTTGTTGTCGAGGAAAAAATATCTGCGAAATTTTTACTGTAGGCGCCCAGCCCTGCATAGCGAATAGATAATGGTTGTCTTATTATCTGTGACTGAATAACAGTAGCAGTAAACATGCATATTATAAAGCATAGCAGTTTCAAAGCAGTTATATTATTAAGGAAAATTAGTGAACCGTAATGTATGCAAAAATTAATTTTTATTACCTATATCAAATCCAATAAAATGAGGGTCGACTCAATACCTTTGAAGCTATGTTATTACTCGATGGAAAAGTTGCATCACAGGCAGTAAAAAAAGAACTTATGATTGCTACTGGTGAATTAATTGACCAGGGAAAAAGGCCTCCTCATCTTGCTGCAGTTTTAGTTGGAAACAACGGAGCAAGCGAAACATACGTCGCCGGCAAAGTAAAGTTTTGCGCAGAAATCGGTTACCAATCTACGCTCGTTCGTTATGCAGATACCATTGAAGAGAAAGAACTGCTTGATAAAATAGCTGAACTAAATAAAGATGATACTGTAGATGGCATTTTAGTGCAACTGCCATTACCTAAACAAATAAGTGAGGCTAAAGTAATTGATAGTATAAGCCCCGATAAAGATGTAGATGGTTTTCACCCGGTAAGTGTAGGACGGCTGGTGCAAGGTTTAGATACATTTATACCCGCTACTCCTTTTGGCATTTTGCTTATGCTCGAACATTTTAATCTGGAAACCAAAGGCAAACACGCCGTAGTTATAGGCAGAAGTAATATAGTAGGCCGGCCCATGAGTATATTATTAAGCAGCCATATAAAATACGGGAACTGCACTGTTACTCTTTGTCATTCGCACACAAAAAATCTTGCAGAACTTACTCAACAAGCAGATATAGTTGTAGCCGCTTTAGGACGGCCCGAATTTGTTAAAGCTAATATGATTAAAGAAGGGGCAATTATCATTGATGTCGGAATAACGCGTGTAGATGATATAAGTGCCCCAAAAGGTTATCGTATAAAAGGGGATATAGATTTCAAAAGTGTATCAGAAAAAGCCTCAGCTCTTACACCCGTTCCGGGTGGGGTGGGTTTAATGACTATTGCCGGCCTTATGAAAAATACTATGAATGCTTATTTGAGAAGACAGGAACAGGTGATAGATTAGTAATGTTAGTTGATAGAAAGAAAAAGTTACAATTTTAATTATGAAGCAACTTGAAGTAACTGACAAAGAAAATATAAAGTGGACGTGTGTACAGGCCTATTCCGGATCGGAAGGAAAGAAGCGGTAGAATTATCAGAAGGTAATGAAGGAACCGTGCCTGTCGTTTGTACTCCCAATGGGGGTGCCCAAACTGTTCGGATAAACTTAAATAAGAATTGGGAAGATCAATTAGCAGAAGAAGATTTGCTGGAGGCAATTCAAAAGCAAAAGGATAAGACAAAATCCTTCCCCAAAAGTTAACCCAAAAAGAAAATATTGCTGTAGATAGAATGAACCTTATGAATTTGTGTGATAAGTCTCTTTAAAAAAAAGTTTTGGAAAAGATGCAGCAGAACCTGAACGCCGCTTGTCTGATTAATTTGGATATTGTTTAGTTTACTATTTTTTACGTTAGCAACCAAAACTAACTGTTATTTACACCAAAGCGAGTAGCTTACAGTCGAAACAAAACTGCTACCACCCTGCCCTAAACCCGCAGGGTTTTTTTGTTTATACCCTCTTTAAAAGAAGTTACTATAATTAAGACCGACTCCCGATAATCTTCTAAAACTAATAAATGGTTAATAAAGTAGTCCGGTTCAGCCAAGGGAGACGCTTTATTCACTATATCGAATTCTCACCTTCTCTCGCTTCCGCTGTAACCTGCTATAACGCTATAAAGGCAAGGTTGATGAAGACTACCTTAAAAACGTCTATCTAATTTTCAAGTATACCTATTACAAAAGCTGCCTTCTTACACAGCCTGCAGCTTATTTTGGGTTAAACTTTGTGACCCTTTCCTTTCCTTTCCTGTTTGTGTTTACCTTCTTGGTGGCCCGGAGCATAATCACGTGCACTTCCGCCATAGATTTTTTTAGCCTGGCCGGGCGGTAACCGTTTACCGTTACTTCCGGGAATATTTCTTCTGTCGTTTGGATAACTTCGCGTTCCATCAGGCAATACAACACTGCCGTCAGGTAAAGATACTGTTGTACCTTTTTCTCCAACGGTTCCACCTTTGTAAATCACAGTTCCGTTAGGGAGTTTTCTTGTACCATCAGGGTAAACAATTGTTCCGTCTGGTAATTTTCTCTCCTGTGCAATAACACTAACAGACAAAAAAAGAGAGGTTACAATAATACTGCTTAGCAATGCTATTTTATATTTACTTGTTTTCATAGTTATTTTTCTGATGCAATTACAATTACCCTACCACTTTGTAAAACAAAAACCTAAAGTGTAATTCTGTCTTTCCATGGAAGGGTTACTGTTAATGCTCTTATTGAATTGTTACAAATTCCCAATGCCCATGTTTGGGAGTCAAATTTGATTAGGTGGTGTAAAATCTATAATTATGAAAAATGCTTTTTTGATCTTGCTGTTATCAGCAATCTATTTTACTGCGAATGCTCAAACAAGGGGAAGAAATGCTACTTCACGTTCAGCCACTCCTTCAGGATTTAGTATAGGACTTGAGGCAGGTTTGCCTGTCGGAGAAAACGGAGAAATCTATTCTTCTCTTATAGGAGGATCGCTGCAATATGAAATAATGCCTGCTGCTGATCTTGGGATTACTTTCAGTGGTGGATACCTGAATTATAACATTAAATCAAAGTATGGCGGCGGCAGTGTTGGCTTTGTGCCACTATTAGCCGGAGTGAAATATTATTTTACACCCGGTGCTTTTTTTCATGCTCAACTGGGTGCTGCAGTTGGCACTAAAACCGGGCAAGGGACGAGTTTCGCTTACTCGCCTGGTGTGGGGTTAAAATTATCGCCTAATCTGGATGCTGAAGTAAAATATATGGGAATATCAAATAAAGGTGGAACTATACCTAATGTAGGCTTGCGTGTTGCTTATAACTTTTAAGCAATTCAAATTTCCTTAAAGCAAGAGATAAGTATTGAAATAGTATAAGAAGAGGATGTGTCAGCAAATGTTTGGCTCGTAACTGTAATTAAAGATATTCATCGGAGTTGTATGTTAGTGTTGTTGGTTTTAACCCGCAAACTTTAGATTCTTAGTGCTTGAAAAATATCTAAAAGGCGAAAAAAACTCTGCCTAGTAGTATATAAAAGGAACTGAAATATTATAAACACCTATGTGAATACCAGGACGAAATGAAAGATTTTATTACCACCTAATTGCATTAAAAAAGCAGCCTTAACTTAGAGGATTGTAATAAAACTATGTGACGAAGAAAGAACGGCAATTAATATTTGAAAAATACGATGGTAAATGTGCGTATTGCGGCTGTATACTAACAAGAGGATGGCACGTTGATCATTTAAAACCAATAAGAAGAAAAAAGTATAAGAAAGGAGAATGCAGGTATCCTCAAAGAGAATGTTTAGACAATTTCATGCCTGCATGTGCCAGTTGCAATATTAATAAACATGCATTGAAGCTTGAAGACTTCAGACAATTGGTTGCAGGGTTTATGACGCATTTAAATGAAAGGAACACTCAATATAAAATAGCTAAGCGTTATGGTTTGGTAATTGAGCAGGAAAAGAAAGTTGTATTTTATTTTGAAAAAAAGGAAGCAGAAGTTATAGCAATAGACAAATTGCAATATTATCAGTCATGAAATCTTATTCCATGCAATTTTAACTTACGACTAGTGTTTAACATTGAAGCCTCCGTGAAAGATATACAGATACCTTGAAATATTTTCAGGAGAGCAAAGTTCAAACTCAACAATTATTTAGTTTAGCTACAAGGCTTACCCTCTTCAACTTTCAAGTTTCCAATTACTGATTATTTTAAAATGTACCCAAAATAACTTTTGGCAAGTTTGTCCTGTCATTTATAGATTTTGTGACAGAAAGTGTACAGATACTTTAAACAAAAGGAGTAAAATTCCGTAGCATGGTGTTTGCTTAATTGAAGTGAGAACTTTGAGTTCTGGTTGATTCTAACGATGCTGCCATCTTTATTCAACTAGAAAATGTATTTATGAAAAAGTGTATTGGTATTTTGGCTTTCTTTTTTATTAGCGGTGTTGTTACATTGTATGGCAAGAAAATAACTCATTTAATTTCTGAAAAACCGGAAAATAAAACCGTTAGTTTTTCTATATACGCAGGTACTGACTACTCCGGCTCCCTTTATAAAAAGACTAAAACAAAGGTTAAGTTAACCATTGTAAGGTTTACTGAAAATAATCAGGAAATAGTTTGGGAAGGAGTTGTAGACGAGGGAAGAGTAAAAAATTATCCTGCATCTTCAAAGCCCTTATACCGGCAAGTAAGTGTTTTTAATGTGTATGATCGTAATGAAACTTTAGCGGCTTACTACGAGGTTGTATATGATTCTAAAGGCTCAAAAATGTCATATAGGGAAGGGATAACTTTATCACCAGGTTCAAAAGTAGATTCATTACAAATCTCAATTTAAATTTTGGTGATTACGTATCTACGGTATCATATCATACTTGTATTTGCAACAGTAATTTTACTTTAGCATGAGCTGAGGGGCTGGTGCGCAACCAGAATAATTGTTTATTCTTTTAAAGAAGAAGCACGGTATATCGAGGGTAAATTAGTGAACTATCTCCACCAAAAGCTGCTGCAATCAAGCAATCTATAGGTCAACTAACTTTATGCCTTCAAGCCATACTAAGCTCCGTCTAAGATACTATATGAGGGTACAATTAGAGCTAACTCAAAACAGGGAATCAGCATAGGAGTTATACAAAATATAAAATAGTTCGCCTAAAAAAGGAAAGCAGGACCAGCAGCGGAATCTTAAAGTCCCCCTTTGGAGATTATGGGGCTGCCATTGCTCCAAACCATGCCATTATTTCCATACCATACGCAATAGCGCTTTCATCAATATTAAACCTGGAGGTATGTACATTATGGATAATTCCTTTTTCTTCGTTACGTACACCTAAACGGTAAAAACATCCGGGAACAACATGGGTATAAAAACCAAAATCTTCGGCACCCATTCTTAACTCAGTTTCTTCTACGTTTTCTTTGCCCAAAAATTCGTTAGCCAATTGCCAGGCAACTCCGGTTAACACAGGATCGTTATCAACAAAGGGATAACCTACATCAATTAATATATCAGCTTCGGCACCCATTGCACCTACCAGTTCAACAGTTTGCTTTTTAATAAGCTCATGCGCTTTATACCGCCATTCTTCATTCATTGCTCTAAAGGTGCCCTTTAATTTAACCTCACTAGGAATTACATTCGTGGTATGTCCGCCCTCAATTGAGCAAATAGATAAGACAGAAGGAGATATCGGATTATTATTCCGGCTAATGATCTGCTGGAGACTTACAATAAGATGGGAGGCAATTAAAATAGTATCGGCTGTAAGATGCGGCGCTGCTGCATGGCCTCCTTTGCTTTTGATGGTGATATATATTTCATCGGCGCTGGCCATAACACGTCCTTTACGAAAACTTAGCTTGCCTAATTGAAGACCCGGATGTACATGCATTCCAAAAATACCTTGTGGCCTCGGATTTTCCAATGCTCCATCTTTAATCATGAGGCTTGCACCGCCGGGATTTTTTTCTTCTCCAGGTTGAAAGATTAGCTTTACAGTTCCCTCCCACTCTTCTTTTAGCTGCTGTAAAATTTTGGAAGCACCTAATAAACAAGTTGTATGCACATCGTGTCCGCATGCATGCATTACACCTTCGTTCACCGATTTGTATGCCACTTTATTTTCTTCCCGTATAGGTAAGGCATCCATATCTGCACGAAGAGCAATAACACGGCTATCCGGGTTCCTGCCTTTTATCAACCCTACTACACCTGTTGTAGCTTTTACGGTAAACGGAATATCAAACTGCGCTAATTTTTGCTGAATAAACTTTGAAGTTTCAAACTCCTGATAACTTAATTCGGGGTGAGAATGAAGATGATGTCTTACATCAATAAACTCCTGGTGATATTGCTGCGCTAATAACTTTATCTTCTCCTTAAGCATACCCAAAAGTACCTTTTAATTAATTTTCCTGGTCTTCATCTTCTTCAGGCACTATATATTCTATCCTGTCGCTAACAAAATATATTCCTTTGCCGGGGTATAAGCCTGCAATCATTTTACGTAAGGTCGCTCCTTCTTTTTGCGTGAAAAAGTTTCCTACTCTTACCCTAAAAGTAGGAGCCTGGTATAATAAATAAACTTTTTGATCGGGGAAGCGGCGAAGCATTTCTGTTTTTACAGCATTTGCTTCATCACGGCTCGGTGTATTGATAACCTGTATACGATAGCCCGGATAATAACCGCTTTTTGACAGCCTTTCAGCTTTTTTATTTATTTCGATCTGTTTGGAAGATAAAACATCTAAGCGCGGATCTTTATTTACCATTATGCTGCCATGATAATTCTTTGCTAATCCGTTTGATTGAGCGGCAACACTAAAAGTTAAGAACAGTAAAATAATGAATAGCAGTTTATGCATAAGAGGTTATATTAATAATTGCTTTGAGCCGATTGCTCTTCAATAATAGCTACGCTTGCACTGCATCCTAATCTTGTTGCTCCGGCAGCTATTAGCTGATTAGCGAACTCAAAAGTTTTTATGCCACCTGATGCTTTTATCTTTACGTGTTCGGGCAGGTTTTCACGCATTGTTTTTACTGCTTCCAATGTTGCTCCTTTTTCAGCAAAACCTGTGGATGTTTTCAAGTAATCTATACCGGCTGCACCGTATAACTCGCAGCATTTCAAAAGTTCATCCTGCGTTAGCACTCCGCTTTCTATAATCACTTTTATCACCTTGTCCTTCTTTTTAATAACCGGCATTAAGTGGTTTATTTCATTTGCTGCATATAACCAGTCGTTATTTTTTATTGCTGTAAAATTTATGACCACGTCCAGTTCATCGGCTCCGTCTACAATGGCAAGCAATATTTCTGCCAGCTTAGCTTCAATAGCAGAATAGCCAAATGGAAAGCCGATAACAGTAGCAACTTTAACCTCGCTGTCTTCTAAAAGCTCCTTTGATTTTTTTACAAAAAGTGGGGGCACGCACACTGCAGCAAACTCATATTGTTTGGCTTCTGCGCACACGTTTTTTATTTGAGCGATAACCGTAACAGGTTTAAGAATAGTATGATCTATGTAATGATTGATTTTCATAAGTCCTTAAATTACCGGAGAGTTTTAAAACCATCCTCTATTTTATTGCCACGCTTTTTTTTCGAGTGTTTAACCACCCCTGATTTTATGCTTCGAATAAAATCGGTCCGCTCCTTTGCAGGAGGGAGTTTTTTAATTTTATCAATTGATTTTATAACAAAAAAGGATAAGACTTTAAAAATCTTATCCTTTTGCTTTATTTAAAAATCTTTAAATATCCTTACCGTGGCATTGCTTATACTTCTTTCCGCTTCCGCAAGGGCAGGGGTCATTTCTTCCAATTTTTGGCCCTACCACCACCGGCTGTTGTTTAACTACAGTTGGTGTGGGATCGTAATAATCATTTTCATTAGCTGCATAATCATCGCCTCTTGCATCAATCTCCTCTTTGTTTATATGCATCTTGCTCATGTCGGTCTTTTGCTCGCGGCCTTCCCGAATTCGTTGGGAAGGTTGCTCCTGCTCAACAGGAATACCGGCGTGACATAAGAATGAAACAATGTCTCTATTAATTTGCTCATCCAGTTTTTTAAACAACCCAAAAGCTTCCATTTTATAGATTACCAATGGATCTTTTTGCTCGTAAGATGCCGTTTGAACACTTTGCTTTAAATCGTCCATTGCTCTAAGGTGTTCTTTCCATGCGTCGTCAATAAATCCTAAAGCTATACTTCGCTCAACAGCTTGGGTTAGTTCGAAGCCCTTGCTCTCGATTGTTTTTTCAAGGTTCGCTAAAACCTGCATAGCACGGCGACCATCCGTGAAAGGAACAACAACATTTTCTACATTCATTCCCTGCTGCTTACGTATATTTTGAAAAACAGGCAATGCATTGACTGCTACTTCTGTCTTCTTTCTCTGGTAATGATCAATCGCTTCCTGGTACAACCTTTCAGCAAGTTGCTGTTCGTTTCCTTTTGCTAATTCTTCTTCAGCGATGGTGGTATCAATTCCAAAGTTTACAATTACCGCCATCCTGAAACCTTCAAAATCAGTCTGCTCTTTAAAGCTGCTTATTAAACCTTCGGCTACCTGGTAGAAACCATTATCAAGGTCTAAAGCCAATCTTTCACCAAATAATGCATGATTACGTTTTGAATAAATTACCGTGCGCTGCTTGTTCATCACGTCATCATACTCGAGCAACCGCTTACGTATGCCAAAGTTGTTTTCTTCAACTTTGCGTTGTGCTCTTTCAATGCTTTTGGTGATCATGCTATGCTGAATAACCTCACCTTCTTTATACCCGGCAAAGTCCATCACCTTAGCAATACGTTCGCTGCCGAACATACGCATAAGATCATCTTCAAGAGATACAAAAAATACGGAAGACCCCGGGTCGCCCTGCCGCCCCGCCCGACCACGTAACTGCCTGTCTACACGGCGACTTTCGTGGCGTTCGGTACCAACAATTGCTAAGCCACCCGCTTCTTTAACGCCTGGGCCAAGCTTAATATCCGTACCCCGACCAGCCATATTCGTAGCAATAGTTACATTACCTGCAAGGCCGGCTTCTGCAACTACCTGGGCTTCTCTTGCATGTTGTTTTGCGTTCAATACATTATGAGGGATTTGCTTTTGCTTAAGCATCCGGCTAAGCAATTCACTCACTTCAACGCTGGTTGTACCCACCAATAAAGGTCTGCCGAGGTCGCGCTGTTTTTCTATTTCTTCGATTACAGCTTTATATTTTTCGCGCTTGGTTTTGTACACAAGGTCCTGCTCATCTTTTCGGGTTAACGGCAGGTTTGTTGGAATGGTAACAACATCTAACTTGTAAATGTCCCAAAGCTCTGCTGCTTCCGTTTCGGCAGTACCGGTCATACCTGCAAGCTTATGGTACATACGGAAGAAGTTTTGTAAAGTGATGGTTGCATACGTTTGTGTTGCAGCTTCGATCTTTACGTTTTCCTTTGCTTCAATAGCCTGATGCAATCCATCGCTATAGCGGCGGCCTTCCATTATACGTCCTGTTTGTTCGTCAACAATTTTTACCGCGCCTTCCACTACTATATACTCAACATCTTTTTCGAATAACGTATACGATTTTAGTAATTGCTGAACAGTATGAATGCGATCGGCCTTTAACGAGTAATCGTTTAGAATAGCTTCTTTACGATGCAGCTTATCCTCAGCGGTAAGAGCAGCATCTGTGTCAATAGCATTTAATTCGATACTAATATCTGGCAGGATGAAGAAGTTAGGATCTTCGCCACCCTTAGTTATCATTTGAATTCCCTTATCAGTTAACTCAACCGAATTGTTCTTTTCGTCGATATGAAAAAACAACTCTTCGTCAACCTTATGCATTTCGCGTTGCTGGTCGGCCAGGTAATGGTTCTCTATCTTCTGAAGTTTAGAACGAATTCCCGGCTCACTTAAAAACTTAATCAAGGCTCCGTTTTTAGGTAAACCTCTTTGTGCCCTCATCAAAGCTAATCCACCATCTTTGGGGTCATCGTTTCCTTCAATAAATTTTTTCTTTGCCTCGTTTAAAAACTGGTTTGTTACTCTTTTTTGAGCTTCAACCAATTGCAGAACCCTAGGCTTTAAAGTATGATATTGCTGTTCGTCTCCGCGGGGGATTGGGCCGGAAATAATCAATGGTGTTCTGGCATCATCAATCAACACACTATCCACCTCATCTACCATGGCAAAGTGATGTTTACGTTGCACCATCTCGTCTGGCGCGTGTACCATGTTATCGCGCAGGTAGTCGAAACCAAATTCGTTATTGGTGCCATAAGTAATATCGGCAAGGTAAGCCTGCCTGCGCTCGTAGGTATTGGGCTGATGCTTGTCGATACAATCAACGGTAAGGCCAAGCCATTCGAAAATTGGACCGTTCCATTCGCTATCCCGCTTAGCCAGGTAATCGTTTACAGTTACAATATGTACGCCTTCGCCTGCTAATGCATTAAGGTAGGCAGGCAAAGTAGATACAAGCGTTTTACCTTCACCCGTCGCCATTTCAGAAATTTTTCCTGAATGTAAAACCGATCCGCCAATTAACTGAACATCGTAATGCACCATGTTCCATGTTACAGGATTACCGGCAGCTAACCATGTATTGCTATAAATAGCGTTATCACCCTCTATACGAATATGTTGCCTTGTAACACTTAATTCATGGTCAAGGTCTGTAGCTTTAACAACTAATTCGTTGTTCTCGTTAAAACGGTGTGCAAGTTCCTTTACTACCGCAAAAGATTCCGGTTCTATTTCTTTTAGCGCCTCTTCAATCTGCTCATCCCGGTCGCGCTTTAGCTTATCAATCAACTGATAAATAGCATCCCGGTCAGTTATATTATCAAGCGGTAGTTCTTCGGCTTCTTTTTTCTGATTGGCAATAGCAGCATCGATGGTTTCGAGGTGCTTTTGAATGCGGGTTTTGAACTCTTGTGTTTTACCCCTGAGTTCATCGTTGCTTAATGTTTGGTATTCCTTAAAATACTGGTTAACCTTTTCAACCAACGGAAGTAAAATCTTCACGTCTTTTTGTGACTTGCTTCCCCCAAATAATTTCGATAAAAAACCTAACATATTTTATTTATTTTTTCGTCATGCTGAACTTATTTCCAAATGAAGTCCTTCGCACGGCATCTCCTGGTATAACTGTTAATAAATTAAAAGCCTTTGTTCAAAATTTGATGTGGAATATTCGATAAGGCTATTAATCATTTAATAAATTTAATCTGTCAGTCAAATTTGATGCTAAAGTAGTTTTAGGGCAATTTTGACAGGGCAACAAAGGTAACGAAAGCAGCTAAAACAAATAAACCCGGTAAATTGGTCGAGTGTTAATATTTACGGAGTGAGTTTTTATCTGCCGAAACTAAAAATAATACTCTAAGCCATAAACCTTAAACCTCACTGAATAATAGAGCTTGCAAGAATTTACCTGAATCCATTTATCTCCGCTCTGAATTTGACGTTTTCCTTTTACGTTTTTCTGTAAAACAGTATATCAGTAAAAAAGCAAAGCAAGAAAAAGAGCTACTATTATCAGGTCTCAAGAGAAGTAGTCATTAATATTTTTAAAAATTGTAAGGCTGCTGTAATAGTAGCTCTTTTTCTTGCTTTGCTTTTTTACTGATATACTG
>MWYU01000140.1 GCA_002050375.1 Chitinophagales bacterium 62-2 | reverse complement strand
AAGAAAAAGCGCCTAACGTAAACATGCCTGTTATCAATGTCAGGAATAATTTTGGATATTCTTTTCCTGCGCCGGACATAGCAGCAATCAATGCTAAGATGGCGATTGCTACACAAATACCGCCTACTTTTTGCGAAAGGGTTTGCTCTTTGGATTCTTCTGTTATGGAGAGAGAGGGGTTGATGGCAGTTTGATTATTCATATTGAGTTTTGATTAGGTAGTCATATTGTTTTACCAATTAAATAAAGCGAAACCTTTTTTTATTTTTGATGTAATGTTCTTTCCCATTTGTTGATTGTAAAAAGATAGAATCGACCTTTCATGCTTATCAAAAAACTCGGGGTCGAAATTTAACTGATAAAGCTCAGACATTACTTCATCAATTGTTTTCTTTTTCTGCAACCAATTGTCGCATAATTGATGATCGAGTCGCATGCCTAAAGCGTTGAAGCCAACAATTCTTTCATCCTGTTTATTATAAACTGCCCTGAAACAAATCTTTCCATTAGCATGTTCCCAATAAAACGAGCTTTCTTCGTGATTCGGTTTTGCATCCACTTTTCCATAGGTCTGATATTCAATATCAAAAAACTTAGCAGAGTTAAACCAGGGACCAGGATTGTATTCTGTCTTTTTTCCAACAAGTGTTTGAGCTAAAGTTTCTCCATGTATGCGGCCGGTATACCAAACCTGCTCAATTGCTTTGCGCCCCGCAACAGGTTTTCGATGTTGAGCACAATCTCCAATAGAATAAATGCCCGGAACATTCGTCTCAAAAAATTCATTTACCAAAACTCCTCTGTCCGTTTCAATACCCGACTCTTTGAGGAAAGATATATTAGGACTTACCCCAACAGTTATTCCTGCAAACTGGCATTCTATCTCATCTCCATTGCTGGTGATAACCGTTGTTACTTTCCCTTCATTGTTTCCTTTAATTTCTTTCAATTCTGTTGCTAATCGCAAATCAACATGATGTTCTTTTATATGCCTTGTTACAAGGTCGGCTTCTTCTTTTGGCAACACATTGTTCCAAAATAATGCCTCCCTCACTAAAAACGATACATGAATGTTTTTTGATAACAGCATTTCAGCCATTTCAATACCTATTAATCCACCGCCAACTATCACTCCTCTTTTAATACCTTTTGTATTTTCAAACATTTGCTCCACATCCGGCATCCCATATAATCCCTGGACGCCTTTTAAATCAATTCCTTTAAAATCAGGCTTATTAGATTTTGAGCCTGTTGCTATCACTAATTTATCGTAACTAATGGGTGAGCTCTTTGCAAGGACAACTTGCTTATTAGCTATATCAATTGACGTAACGTGATCTTTCAATAACCTTATCCTGTTTTTTTCCCAAAACCAATCTTCGTATGGCTTGGTATGCTCATACTTCATGTGCCCCATGTAGATGTACATAAGGGCAGTGCGTGAGTAGAAATGTTCGGTCTCGGAAGAGATGACAATAATCTCGTCATCGCTCTGCTTCCTCACATTTCTGGAACAGGTTATACCAGCAATACCATTACCTATTATTACAATCTTTTGCGGCACTTATTTCTTTTATACGAGTTTAAATTAGATAAAAATTACAGAGAATACGTCTATGAAACAAGAAATAAAAACTTACACTAAAACTTTTTTATATACCTGTGACAGTAAGGGCTACCTCCGCCTTTACTATAATACTTTTGATGATAATTCTCGCCTTTGTAAAACTTGGCTGCTTTTGTAATTTCAGTAACCACCTTATGACCTTTTTCTTTTAAAGTTGCGGCTAATTTTTCTGCTATTGTTTTTTGCTCATCATTTAAATAGAAGATGCCTGAGCGGTATTGGTGGCCAATATCCGGTCCCTGTCTGTTCAACTGTCCGGGATCGTGTGTTTCAAAAAATAATTTCACCATGTTCTCATACGAAGTTTTAGCAGGATCGAAAATTACTTCTGTTGCTTCTGCATGGCCTGTTCTTCCGGTGCATACTTCTTCATAAGAAGGATTTTCTTTTTGTCCGCCAATATAGCCCACAGCAGTTGAGATGACCCCTTCTGCTTTTTGAAAATAATATTCAGTTCCCCAAAAACAACCAGAGGCAAAAATTGCAGTTTCTGTATTCATTTATTATTTATTATTTATTGTTAGGTATAAATCTCATTGAAATAGAGTTAACACAATGGCGTGTATTTTTTGCGGTAAAACGTTCTCCCTTAAAAACATGTCCTAAATGTGCATCGCAAATTGCACATACAATTTCAATGCGGCTTCCATCTGCATCGGGCAATTGCTTTACCGCACCTTTTATTTCATCATCAAAACCTGGCCATCCACAATGCGATTGAAATTTATCAGCAGAATAATACAAAGGTGTATTGCACCGCCTGCATATATAGGTGCCGCTTTCTTTGTTATCAGTGTATTCTCCTGTAAAAGCCCTTTCTGTTCCCTTACGAATTATTACTCTTTCTTCTTCTGGTGTTAGTTTGTTATATCCCATCATTAAATTGTTTATTCATATTACAATTAACAGGTGCCAAAAGTTCTCTACGTATAACCTTGCAAGATGCAAAACTTAGAACTAATTGCACTTGATGATTAAGTGTAAAATTGATAATATAATTGAAGACATTAAATAAAGAACTTATCTCATCCAATGCAATAACCCGATTAGACGATCTTTAACTGCTGGCATAGGTATTAGCAACATAATTGATACCAATAAATTTAATTATTTTGTCAGTAGATATATTATAGCGTAAACAAAAAATATGTTGAAACACATTTCAATTGCCGCACTAATTCTTATAGTCACATCCTGCAGTGATAAAAGAAGTGGAGATGTGAAAGCAATATCTATAGTAAATGCATGTATTGAAGCGCATGGCGGTAAAAATTACCGCAATATGGATATTTCTTTTGACTTTCGACAATTCAGGGTGCACCTTAAACAAGATGGAGGTACTTTCCTTTATGAAAGAACTACAAGGGATTCTATAAATAACGAAGTACATGATATACTTACCAATGATGCGTTTACAAGGGAAATCAATGGGAAAAAGCAGAATTTGACGCAGAAAGACTCGGATAAATACAAGGAAGGATTGAATGCCATTGCCTATTTTGTTTTATTGCCCTATAAACTTTCTGAGCCTGCTGTAAATCTGAAATACCTTGGAGAAACTGTAATCGAAAATAAAAAGTATGATAAGATTGGTGTTTCATTTAATGCCGAGGGTGGTGGAAAAGATCACCAGGATGAATTCTGTTACTGGATTAACCAGGAAACTCATACAATGGATTACTTAGCTTACGCAAGTGGCGGTCCGAGATTTAGAAAGGCTATTAAAAGAGAAAAGGTGGCCGGAGTTGTTATGCAGGATTACGAAAACTTTGAAGTCTTAGATAGCACCCTTGCTACTTTCAACTATGATAAAGCTTTTACTGCCGGCAAGGTTAAGCTGCTTTCAAAAATAGAGCAGCAGAACTATGCCTCTAACAAATTAAAAAAGTAATAACGTTCATAATCGTAAAATCTTTTGTGTTTATGCAGCAACTCTTATGGTTTGAAAGGAACTTTAACCCCGGGATTTTTCTGATTAAGAAGAATGCTCCCGGTTTATTTCTGTTCATTCAAACTCCAGTTATAATCAAGCGAGCCAATCTTTGTATTTGCATTGATCTTAGTTAGCGAATACTTATTTATGAAATCAACGAGAGAACCATTTTTGGTAAAATCGCCTTTGTACCACGAAAAGTATTTTGAAAGTTCTGCATTAGCTGCACTTATCCTGTTCTTTGATTTATCATTTAAAAAGCCTTTTCCAGCATCGTCCAATTGTTCATCTATTTGGGCTGCAGTATAAGCTTCATTTGGTAATCTTGGACACGACATCGAAGCACAAACTATGGCAAAGTGAATACGGGGATCATTAAATTTTTTGCGAAGAATACTATGTTCAATATTATTTAGATCATTTTTTTTCCCACCGATATTAATAAACTTAATATCCCATGCTGTATTGACTTTATAAATTTTACCGGCAATATCCTTAATGCTTTTTACAGGGTAATGCTGCAGGATCAGCGAAACTGTAAATGCATTATACGCATTAATCCAATAAGCTTTTTGTTCATTTTCGCTCCAACTGTTTTGAGGCGCATTACCACTTAAAGTCTTCAGGTATGCGTCCAACTCGCCTTTATCTTTTTGTAAATCTTTATAGTTAACCATACCTGATGGGTTCACATACTTTTTAACGAGTTTATCCCACTGTTGATGCGACGGTGCCTTTTGACTAAACGCACAAAAAGCTGCAATAAGACAGCTAATAAAAAGAGATGCTTTTTTCATGTTTTTAATATTTTGTTTCTGTACAATTTTATCTCGTTATTTCGATTTAAAATTTATGCTCAGGCTTTATAAGCTAAGAATACTGTTTTTGAAAACTCTTAAGTTCAAGCAGTTTATATGTATTGGTTATTGGGTACCTTAATCATTCTATTATAAACGACTATAAGAATTACGAGGATTGGATGATATGATAAGTAATGCAAAATTTTAAGGCGTTGCTAATTCTATAGCATTTACATGTTGAATATGAAATTGGAAATAGCACAATAATAGAGCTCTTGTTTTAATCTTTTTCCGTAGCACACTCTGTAAAAAAATTAATTGTTCTTATCATAAGTATTACGTAACTATTCAGTACCCAATTTAGCGATAAGAGATAAAGCGTTCAAAACATTTTGGCCGGATTTAATAGTAGTATCAATAACCGATCTTAAAACGGCAAAGCCATCTGCTC
>MWYU01000305.1 GCA_002050375.1 Chitinophagales bacterium 62-2 | reverse complement strand
GTGGTGGAGCTGGATCAATTCTTTTTAAAGAATTAGAGGTGAAAGACATTGCTCAGTTGCCAAAGGATGAACAAAATGAATTTTTAGCCGATAGGCGTTACAGAAATCCGCTAAAAGCGTTGATGATGGCAAAAGCTTTAAAGGTTTTACCAAAGCAGGTGATCTTTTTAGGCTGCGAATCAGAAGAGCATGAAGAAATTGGAATCGGCGTTAGTGCCCCGGTAGGAGCGGCGATGCCTCTGGCCTTTAAAAAAATAAAGGAGTGGGTTATGGAGAGGGTGAAAGTCCTTTCAGCAGTAGAATAATTTCTCCGCGTTTAATTTTGTGATGTATGAAAAAGGCTATATTAAATATTTATTGATGCTCTCAATGCTGCCGGCACAAAATATAAATCAATCAGTAATTAATAAATTTATCAAAGAAATACAGAACAACTGAAGGTTGCGGTGCCTCAGTCTAGTAGAACAACAGGAAAAATTATTCTTAATAATGGCAATGGTTTTGCTCACCTGAGCTTTCGTGTACCAGCTACTTTCCATCGGCACTCACCACAACCTTTATTAGCAGTTATCACAATAACATAAAATACAATAAATAATTTTTAAAAACATTGGCATTATTTATATCAATTAGTATGGAAATCTGGCTATGGTTTTTGCTATTTCCTCTTTAAAATGTGATTTTTTAACCCGGTATTAGCAGTACCCAAAAAAGCCCAACATATGTGCTTCGTAACTGTAGTTTTTAAAAAATCAATTTGGATTCGACTTACCTCTATTGTCCGAAACAATTTTTTTTGATTGAAAATGATTTAAAGTCGTAAATTGAATTCCGTATAAAACACTAACATATGATGCGATCATTACTCACCCTTTTTGCACTCTTATCCATATTTACTTCGGGTAGACAAGAGTTTGCAGCCATGGGAAATAAGAATAGGAGTGCATGTTGGACCAGTAGTAGCCGGCGTGGTTGGAAAAAAGAAATATGCCTACGATATATGGGGAAGCGCTGTTAACATTGCAAGCCGTATGGAAAGCAATGGCACACCCGGAAAAGTGAATATTTCTGCTTACACTTATGAGTTAATAAAAGACCGCTTTGACTGCACACACAGGGGGAAATTAAACGCCAAAAACCTTGGGGATTTGGACATGTATTATGTGGAAAATGAAAAAACCCAAACAGGCATGCCGGAATTAATTGGCGTGAGCAAGGAAGAGTCCCCCTTGCTGCGATAGTAGCGTTGGAAGGAACTTAATTCCTTTGCACCATTTTAGTCTTGCTTTCATACTCCAGACGAACTAAAATAAGCATAGTTAATTAAGATCAGAAGTCCTGAATTTACCACGTGACAAATGACAAAAAAGTTATTTTGTTGCAACCGGCAGGTGGGACCTTAACTAAGCAACATCGTTAAGCAATCTGTAAATTTTCAATATTCCTCTTTTTTCGATATGGCTTTAGCGAAAAATTGAATAATCGTTTCCGATGCTCCGGGCTTAAAGGAAAGTTTCATCAGTATGCAGCGACCTTATTTTGAGAGTTTAAAAATTCCAACAACAGCTCCTTGTTAAAAGTAACTTCATCCGTTATATGAATTACAACACGTATGACACCACGATAATTTTTTGTTTTGTATTTAATTCGCAATATATTTGGGTACGTTACCGTAAATGGAATGTAACGAAGATAATCGGTTATCAAGTATAGCATCATTAGAAGAATAAAATTCATCCCGCCTGTTTTTGTCTATTCATAAATCTCTTCATCTATTGTTTGGAGAGAAGGAAATCGCCTCGTATTTGATGCTTCAATTTGGTCAGCTCTGTTGTTTCGCTAAATAAAATAATTTACTTCTAAATAAATCACATGGATCATAAGTCATCACGACGTGATTTTTTAAAGCAGGGTTCCCTCGCTGGTGTGGGTACTGTATTTTCAATGGGTGTTGGTAGTTCTGTGTTTGCTATTGGCACTAATAATACGGTTCCTGCGATCATTGGAGGAAGGCCGGCGTGGAATGAAATGAAATGGGTAAAGTGGCCTATTTGGAATCCTGAAACAGATGAAAAACGCATTATTGAAGTATTGAGAAGCGGTATATGGTCGCGGGCAGGTGTAGTTACTGAATTTGAAGCAGAATGGTCAAAAGCACTTGGGGTGAAACGAAGTCTTGCAGTAGTAAATGGTACCAATGCGTTGATTGTAGCCCTTAGCCAGCTCAACATTGGACCAGGTGATGAAGTTATAGTTCCGCCCTATACTTTTATTGCCACAATTCAGGCAGTTCTTGTTAATGGCGCTATGCCGGTGTTTGTTGATATTGATCCGGCAACTTTTCAAATTGATCCTGCAAAAATAGAAGCCAAAATTACCCCTCGCACAAAGGCAATTTTGCCGGTGCATATACTCGGATTACCCGCAGATATGGATGGTATAATGGCCATTGCAAAAAAGCATCACCTGGTTGTATTGGAAGATGCATGTCAGGCTCCACTGGCAGAAGTTAATCATAAGAAAGTGGGAACCATTGGAGATGCCGGCTGTTTTAGTTTTCAAAATTCCAAAAATATCGCTATTGGTGAAGGCGGTGCAATTGTAAGTGATAATGATGCCTTTATAGATCGTTGCTTTTCCTATCAAAATCTTGGCTTTCCTCATGGAAGTATGGTAGGGTCCGTTAGCAACAGCAGTATGATACAGGCAACTAAAGTACGGTTTACCGAATACCAGGCAGCTATTGGATTGGCACAATTGCAGCGTTTGGAAGCGCAAACAACTACAAGAAATGAAAACGCCGCTTACCTTAAAAAAAGAATAAGCAGTATCCCTGGTATCATTCCTTACAAGTTATATGATAATGTTACCCGTGCTGCATTTCATCTTTTTGCATTCAGGTATAAAAGGGAAAACTTTAAGGATCTGCCAAGAGAAAAATTCTTAAAAGCATTACAAGCTGAAGGCGTGCCTTGTGCAAGTGGATATGTAGTTCTTAATACACAGCCTTTTCTGGATAACGCATTTCAATCCAGGGCCTTCCGGAAAGTTTATCCGTCCAAAATGCTTGATTTTAAAAATTACCAGGAAAAAAATAAATGTCCTGAAAACGAAGCCTTATGTTCTGATGCTGTTTGGCTTCCACAGAATGTATTGCTTGCAGGTAAGTCAGATATGGATGCAATTGCTCTTGCAATAGAAAAAATATATAAAAATGCCGAAGCTATTAATAAGGCAACCTGATAAATAATTAGCGGAATAAAACGAAAAAAAAGATTGTATGGAAACAATTGAAAGCATGCTTGAAAGTTCTGTTCGTAATAATATAGGAAATAGGCTAATCGCTAAAGTATACGACTCCGGCTTTTCAAAAGCGCACGATACCTATAATTCCATATCGCTTGCCGGTGATGGAAAGATTTACTATGTTTTATCTTCAGACTCTATTGATGTTGGAGGAAAGATGTTTGTATTTGATCCGCTAACAGAGCAGATTGAATTTCTAGGTGACCTTACAGAGATTTGCGGCGAAAAAAGCCTGCGTGCAATACCGCAGGGTAAAAGCCATGTTCGTTTTTATGAAAGGAATGGCAAACTATATTTTGGTACCCATGTTGGATTTTATGAGCTGATAGATGGAATGGATCGTCTTCCTCAAAATCCACCTGTCGGATATAAAGTATATCCGGGTGGCCATTTTCTCTCTTACGACCTTACAACGAAACAATTTGAAGACCTTGCAATTGTGCCTGGTGGAGAAGGAATTGTATCTATGACAATGGATAAGGATCGTGGTCATATTTTTGGCATTACATGGCCCACGGGAAATTTCATTCACTACGATGTTGACAGGAATAACTTAAGGAATTTAGGTCCAACGTCCGCAAAGGGCGAGGCTGGTTTGCCCGGCGATGATTTTCGTTCTCTTTGCCGCTCCTTATTTGTACATCCAACTACCGGAACAGTTTATTTCTCTACCTCTGAAGGCGATATATTTTCCTTTAATCCCGGAGATGATTGTCTGACTAAATTAAAAGATGTGGACCTCCGACTCGATTACTTTGGAAAATACGATCCAAAAAGACCGGGAAGTATGGGATACAACTGGAGAAAGATTTTCTGGTATCAACCTGAAAAGCTTGCCTACGGTGTTCATGGCAATTCCGGCTATCTTTTTCACTTTGATCCCGCAGCTTTAAAAATTGAGCTGGTTGAACGGATAACATCTGAATTATCCAGGAAAAGCGGCATGTATGATCAATTCAGTTACGGTTATCTTGGATTTCAATTAGGACCGGATGAAGAAACAATTTTTTTTCTTACAGGCGGCCCAATTTACATTAATGGAAAACGGTTAAAAGGTAATGATGAAATCGCTAAAGGCGCTGCAAAAGGGCTTGAAAATCTTCACCTGGTTACTTATAATATTCCCTGGCAAAAATACCAGGATCACGGACCTGTGTTTTACGAAAATGGGGACCGGCCACTTTATGTAAATTCCATTGCAGTAGGAAGCGATGGCAACATATATACCTTAGCCCGGATTAATAGAAACAATAGTACCGTAACTGATTTGATCAGTATTCCTAATCCTTTGTTTAAGTGAAAACGTATTGTAAACATATGTGTCTTTTTTTGTTTTTGCTGATCAGCGCAACATTGTATGCTGAAGATTTCAGAGCAGGGATTGGCCGAAAAATAATTACTCCCGGCAATCCTGCGTGGCTTTCCGGTTATGCCATCCGCACTAAACCTGCAGAAGGAGTTGAACACGACTTATGGGCCAAAGCTATTGCCATTGAAAGCGCTACAGAAGAACTGGTAGTTATAGTAACTACTGATC
>MWYU01000524.1 GCA_002050375.1 Chitinophagales bacterium 62-2 | reverse complement strand
CATCAACGCGATTAGCAGGAGCTTGCTTCGTGCCTCGCAGTGACGAGAAGATTGATAAAGTACTTACTACTAACTAAAAAACTAAAAATTTTAAATACCTCGCACAAGACTTATAAACAACAATTTCTAAATCATTTAAACTACCCGAAATGAATACTTTAAAAATAATCTTACTCGTAATACTTATTATTATTGCCATTCCCCTAATCATTGCTTTATTCGTTAGTAAGGAATACAATATTGAAAGGGAAATAACCATTAACAAGCCTAAGCAGGAAGTTTTCAATTATGTGAAAAATCTTAAAAACCAGGATAACTACAGCAAATGGGTTAGGACGGATCCAAACATGAAAAAAGACTTTAGAGGAACAGACGGGACTGTTGGTTTTGTATATGCCTGGGATGGTAATAAAGAGGCGGGAAAGGGTGAACAGGAAATAAAAAATATAAAAGAAGGAGAGCTGGTGGATGTTGAAGTTCGGTTCGAGAGACCTATGGCAGGAGTAGCTTACACCCCGATCATTACAGAAGGCGTGGCTGAAAATCAAACAAAAGTTAAGTGGGGAATGAAAGGCAAAAGTAAATATCCCATGAACTTCATGAACCTGTTTATGGATGGTATACTTGGTAAAGATTTGGAAACAAGCCTTACAACTCTCAAAGGTATTCTTGAGAAATAATCGGCGTCGATTATGAAAAAAGCAACAATAAAAAAGACGGCTTCAACAAATGCTTCTGACGAAGAAAAAGTAAGCGCATATATGAGCAAACTGGCTCATCCTCTCAAGGCAGAGATTGAAGCTGTAAGAAAGATCATTAAAGGAGCAGATAAGAAGATTGCAGAACGCATCAAATGGAATGCACCAAGCTATTACTACAAAGAAGACCTGGTAACTTTCAACCATCGCGCAACAAAACATGTTCACCTTGTCTTTCATCATCCTTTTATTGTAAACATTCGGTCAGGGCTATTAGAAGGTGATTACAAGGACCGGCGCATGATGTACTTGCGAAACATGCAGGAAGTAAAAGCTAATAAAAATGATCTTGAAAATATCATGAATGAACTCGTAACATTTATAGACAAACAATAACTAAAAACAAAACACATGGAAAAGGTAAATTTTTCAACAAGCATTAATGCACCCAAAGAAAAAGTTTGGAAAACATTATGGGATGATGCATCCTATCGTAAATGGACAAGTGTTTTTAGTCCAACTTCTTATGCGGATACGGATTGGAAGGAAGGAAGCAAAGTTCTTTTCCTGGATGGCGAAGGTTCAGGGATGGTAAGTAAGATTGAAGCCAACAAGCCAAATGAATTTATGTCTTTTAAACACTTAGGCGAAGTAAAGAATGGTGTAGAAGACACAGAGAGCGACAAAGTGAAGAGTTGGGCTGGAGCTTACGAAAACTATACACTAAAAGAAGTTAATGGTAACACTGAATTAATAGTGGAGATGGATCTGAATGAAGAGTATAAAGATATGTTTATGCAGATGTTTCCAAAGGCGTTAGAGCAATTAAAAATATTATCAGAAAGTAACTAATAAACGAAGCTACATGCAAAAGATAACACCATTCTTATGGTTTAACGATAACCTGGAAGAAGCTATGAATTTTTATGCTTCTATTTTTAAAAATTCTAACATCGGCAATGTTAGCCGCTCTGGTCCTAAGGGAACTGTAATGTCTGCGACATTTGAATTGGAGGGGCAGAAATTTTATGCTCTTAACGGTGGCCCGATGTTTAAGTTCACCGAAGCAATTTCTTTTTTCGTGAATTGCGAAACGCAGCAGGAAGTAGACGAGCTGTGGGAGAAACTTTCTGAAGGAGGAGAAAAATCAAGGTGCGGCTGGCTGAAAGATAAATATGGACTGTCATGGCAGGTTATTCCCACAGCTTTAGGTAAGATGTTGGGAGACAAAGATCCGGCAAAATCAGGCCGGGTTATGCAGGCGATGATGCAAATGAGTAAGATTGATATAGCAACTTTACAGGAAGCTTACGATCAAAAATAATTCAGCTTTTGCAACAATTACAAAGGCTACTTTAAAAGCGCTTAAATCTCTTATGTTATCTCTGTGGCCTCTGTGTGTATTTTCTCCGGTTTGTTCTTTGGGGTAAAATTATAACCATCGAAATTCTTAACTTAAGCATAGAAAACACAGGGATAATATATGAACAATAATAAAAAATTGACAAACTCTTTTAATTTCTAAATCAAAAAAAATGGCAACAAAGATTTTCGTTAACCTCCCGGTTAAAGACCTTAATAAATCAAAAGACTTCTTTACTAATATCGGATTCACCATCAATCCGCAATTCACTGATGACACAGCAGCATGCGTAGTAATTAGTGAAGATATTTATGCAATGATCTTAACGCATGCGAAATTTAAGGAGTTCACAAAAAAACAAATTGCAGATGCTACCCAAACCACCGAAGTGCTTACTTGTTTAACAACCGATAGCAAGGATAAAGTAAATGAGATGGTTGATAAGGCAATCGCGGCAGGTGGTACAGAAGCAAGAGATCCGATGGATTATGGGTTTATGTTCGCAAGAAGTTTTAATGATCCGGATGGTCATATCTGGGAAGTGATGTGGATGGATATGAATGCAGCTCCTCCGCAACCATAAATGGTACCTACAACAATCTTACTATTTTTATCAAACGTACACTTTTTTATTTAACCACTAAAACCTACAATCATGGCAGCAGTAGCTCCTTATTTAAACTTCAACGGAAACACCGAAGAAGCATTTAATTTTTACAAATCAGTATTTGGCGGAGAATTTAGTATGGTAATGCGATTTAAAGATGTGCCTTCTGAGAACCAGATGGGCGAAAGTAATGGTGATAAGATCATGCACATGTCTTACCGCTCGGCCAGGGAACGATCTTAATGGGTAGCGACGTACCTGAAATGTATGATAAAGCAATAATTGGTAACAATATTAGCATTTCCATCAACACCGAAAGTGAAGAAGAAGCCGACAAAATATTTAATGGCCTGTCAGCAGGCGGGCAGGTGACCATGCCAATGGAGAAAGCTTTCTGGGGTTCATACTTCGGAATGTTTAAAGATAAGTTTGAGATTAACTGGATGGTGAGTTACGAGTATAATCAACAATAAAAGCCGGGTAAACAGATGAACCGCAGGCCTTTCCAATTTAAAAATATTCAATTGATATATTAACCCACAGGAAAAAATAAGGAATGGTAGAAGTTTTTAAAACCAATGTTAGGAAAATGTCACATGCGAACAAACTTGTTTCGCTACTCCTTTTGCACTTTCCAAATAGTAAAATAAATTTTGATCTGCACGATTGCGACAAAATACTGAGAGTAAAAGGTGAAAAATTTATACCCGAAGAAGTAATGATGCTGGTAAAAGAAAATGGTTTTACATGTAGTGTATTAGAGTAAACGGTAGTTTATAATTATTGGGAGAAATGTTTGGTGGGCACAACCCCACTTCATGTAGATCATTCAAACCACCCTTTGATTTTGCTAATTATATTTTGCCCGTCTTTTTTCTTTTCTTCTCCAATTAAAAACCCATACGGTTTAAGAGGTTCAATATGATCGCAAATAACTTTAATAATTCCTAACATTGGTACGGCTAATATCATTCCCGGCACTCCCCAAACTAATTCTCCTATCACAATAACCACTATTGTAAAAAGAGGATTGATATTAACTTCCGAACCTACTACCAAAGGTTCGAGAATGTAGGTTTGGATAAATTGTACAACTGCATAAGTAGCAAGAATGCCTAATACCATTCCACTTCCACCTCCTTGCGAAAGTGCCATAAGAATAGTAAAACCTGTGCCGGTAACGTTTCCTACAAACGGTATTATTTCAAGCAAGCCACAAAGAACAGCAAAGAAAATAGCATTTTTTACACCAGCAATTGAAAAGCCAATACCATACATTATCCAAAGCATTACTATCATCATTCCCAGGCCGGTTAAATATTTGGAAGCGACTTTTGTAGCTTTAGAAATAATGGTAACTGTATTCTCTTTATTTTCTTCAGGAACCAGCTTAAGAATAAAGTTTTTTAAATGAGTTCTGAAATATAGCAGCAGGAAAATGTAGACAAACACTAAAAGTGTGTCGACCATCAATCCGCTTATCACATTCATAACAGATGTTATAATACTTCCTGCCTTACCTCCACCGGAACTTTTCTGCTGCTCCATCATTTGCTGCTGCTCCTGAGGCGATACGCTTGCTATTTTGCTAATATATTCCTTTAGCCTGCTAATACCTTGACTTACATTTTCCTTAAGCTTTGGCATGTCTTCGGAAAAGCTTGCAACTTGTGTGGATATTAATATGATTATACCGGCAATTGCCGCTGCAAAAATGAGAAGGCATACAACTATCGCAAGGCCTCTTGATATTCCTTTATGTTCCATTTTCCTGGCTAATGGAAGGAAAAGCATAGCAAGCAAAACAGCAATTGCAAAGGGCGCTAAAAAAGGTTTGGCAAAATATAAGCCGGCAAATACAAGAAAAAATAGAAATAATACCTGGATAGCTTTAGTTAGAGTAAAGGTTCTCATAGTATAATTCTTTTTTAGAAGTAGAGCGATTGTTTGAAGGCGTTGATAAATATAATAAACAATAACCTTAAGAAGTTAACACCTGAAAATTCAAATGTAAGCAACAATAATTCTATCTATCTCGTCTTAAACAAACAGAAATAGCCTGTTTGCACAGGCTATTTCTGTTTGTCTATACAAGGATATTAAATATTACCCCCGCCATTTTGCTGAGGATTCGCTCTTTCCTGCTCACGGGGTTTAAATTCAGGTTTAGGCATTAATACTTTCCGGCTTAATTTAAATTTTCCTGTCTTCGGGTCTAATC
>MWYU01000394.1 GCA_002050375.1 Chitinophagales bacterium 62-2 | reverse complement strand
CCATTAAGGGGCACCAACTATTATCGCTTAAAGACGATTGATAAAGATGGAAAGTTTGAATACAGTCTGGTAAGGATAGTGAATAATAGTGGAAGTTTTTATGTAAGGGTTTATCCTCTTCCTGCAAAAGGAAGATTAAATATGCAGATAGAAACCAGTAAAACAGAGAAGGCTAAGATTTTTGTGACGGATATTTCGGGCAAGACCTTAATAACAAATTTTATAACACTGGCAGCAGGACTAAACAATACAATTATCAATATACAATCACTTGGTAAAGGAGTGTACTTTTTAAAAATAGTTACTTCGGAAACAACTGAAACAAGGAAGATAATAGTTGAGTAATAAGCATCAAATGGTTCAATAAAATGGTCTTCTTATAAAACTATTAAACATGAAAAAGTTCTTTCTTCTTTTCATTTTTTGTTCACTTACATTAGCTGCTTACAATCAAGCTGCTCCGAATGAAACTGTAGGAAATCCTACAGCCCCAACTTCTGTAACCTCCTATAAAGGCTGGAAGAACCAGGGTCTTTTAACTTTTTCAGGAACTGCAGAAGTTCAAAATACACAACCTTCAGACAATCGTCTTGGAAGCGGAGGTGGTAATGTTTTTTTTACAAATGCACCCGGCACCAATTTTGAAATCTCCGGCTTTCCTTCTACAATTGATAAGCCGGCTTCGATCGCAATAGTATTTGGAATGTATAATTATGACACTGCAAACCTTAGTGAGTTATTGCTTGAGTATAGTACAGACGGTATAAATTATCGCAGGCTTAAGTATGAGAGGTATTTACCGCAATTATATCCGGCCACACCCTGGGCTGCAATGGAAGCAGGTTTTAAAAACACCGACACTGGGAGGGGGAGTATTTCTCCAAAAGATTTACGGTTCAGATTTACACAAACATCAGCAACAAAACAATTTAGGATTGATGATATTTTTTTAAGTTATGTATTTCTTCTTCCTATAAAATTGCAACAATTTACTTCTACTACAAATGAAAATAGCCTAACCAATAAAACTGTGCAACTAACATGGCAAACAGTTTCCGAATCAAACAATGATTATTTTGATGTGGAAAGAAGTACCGATGGAATAAGTTTTCTTTCTATAGGAAAAGTAAAAAGTGTAGGTACGGGTAGTACAACAAACACTTACAGCTTTACAGATAATAATCCGAATTACATTAATCAATACCGCCTTAAGCAGGTTGACATGGATGGCAAGTCTTCTTACTCTAAGATTTTGTTTGTAAAGGTTTCAAAAGCTAATCCGCTTGTGCTTTTTGAAAATGCAGTAAGAGGTAACCTGCCATTACAGGTAAACGCAGAACAAACTAATATTGGTTCACTTACGATCTTCGATTTTTCAGGAAGAGAGCATTTACATTTCAAAGGAAAAAATGGAAGTCAGAACATAAATGTTTCAGGCCTTAGCTCCGGCAAATACTTTATTCGTCTTAATACAAATGACGGGCAGGTTTATAGCCAGCAATTTATTAAGCAATAAAAAAAGAGGCTGGCTCTCATTTTTGAGCCAGCCTCTTTTTCTTAGTTACATCTCATCCTTAATATTATGGCGTCCCCTCCGTAACGTTATCATTGCTATCGCCGCCGAGGCTATAAAAATTATTCTCTTCATCTTCTTCACCAATTTGCTCCATTGCATCATCAGAATCTGCGCCTGCAATATCAAGGTCGCCTCCTGATACATCATCGGCAAGACTTCCTTCATTTAAAGGGTCGCCTTCGGTATCGGTAGCATCTAATTCTGTGCGGCGCAAATTGATGTCATCTTCAGTAGGCATATCTTCATCCGCCCTTTGCAGCATTGTTATTTCGTCAGCCGTTACGTCTGCTTCATTGCCTGTTACAAATTCCTCGTCGTCATTCACTTCTTCATCATCAATTACTGCATCCTGCGTGTCGTCTTCGTCATCATTGTCAAAAATTCCTGCGCCTTCTTCATCATCGGACGAGATCGTAGTATCCTGCATTGACAGCATGTTAGGAACTGTTATATGTTCCTGCCCGGGAATATCAGCGACGTCGGGCAGATCAAGTACTACTATTTCCGGTTTCATCCTCTCCTCGTCTTGCGGCGAATCGTGCAAATCTCCGCCAGCCACTTTGTTTAGCCTCGAAATATTTACTTCACTGTTTCCACCTGCATTAGGGCCTGATGTAGTCTCGTTGTTATTATCCATGTAATTGTTTTGCTTAAATAATTAAAATTTTGTGCCACTGCCATAGCTGGTTTGAGACCGGTGTGCCTTTTAGCATTTGCAATCTGCTTTTGAGCATCTAACAAAGCTTTGGCGAAAGGCTCGTATAATACACGGGCAGGTGGCTCACCTTCTTTCAGTTCAACATCCCATAAACCTGCATTGTGCCAGGGTGTAAGGTGATCCCAATCGGGTCTGTCAATGATCGGGTAAATACAAACTCCCCATAACGGTATGCCTTGTTTTAAAACCGCCTTCACTTCTTCAGCAACATATTTCATCCATTTCGGGCGGTCTTCCTGTGGGTGACTTGTTTCAGTAATAGCGATCGGTTTCTGATATCTCTCGTACGCGGTTATAAGAGATTGCCGTAAAGGAACCCAGCGGTGGTCGGGCTCCTCATTTAGCCAGGGCAGAAACTGCCAATCATCGATTATCCATTGATTATTGTAATAATAGTTGAAACCTAATATATCTAAGTATTCGGGCTTGCCCCCTAATTCGGGACAGATGCGCCCGCAAAGCATATCCACCGCCTGGTATTGATACTCGTTAAAGAGTTTTGCACGTTCTATGTCTTCCATAGTAGCATTTAGCGGCGGAACCATGTTAACTAATGGTTCAGTGGTAAGTATCCTGATCGTCGGGTCTTCCTCTCTAAGCGCTGCCACACCTTCAATATATGCCTTCATTAATCCGTACTTAACTTCCCATCCGTTATGGTTGCAATAAGGAGCCGTGCCCCGGGCATCGCCGCCTAACCACGATAGAAAGCTTACTTCGTTAATAGGTGTTACAATGAGTGAACCATGGGGATCGAATGAGCGGTAGAACTGAACGAAAGCTCTGCACAGTGCGCTAAAGCGGCGGGCAAACATAGGATGAAGCGGTGTAAGATCGTCAGGAAAACCAAAGTGGCACAAATCCCACACCTGTTGAATTCCCATTTCCTTTCCCTTTTCGAGCATAAATAAAACCGTACTCCAATCATAATGATAAGGTGTTTTTTCAACCATGCTCCAGCGAATACCCTCTCTTACCGTTGTAATGCTAAATTGAGAAAGCTGCCCGTAGTCTTCCTCAAGCAGTTGCAGGTGTCCTGTAGTATTTATGAAATCTACACGGTGGCCAAAGGCATTTAAATGGTCGGTACATTCGTAGCCCGCCATCCAAAAAGAACTGAAAGGATTGGATGATCCAATAAAATTTTCTCCCGGATAATTGTTTTTCATGTCTTGTGCTAATCCAATTTTTGCGGCAAAATTAAGGGAATGCCGCTAATACTTCTTCACCTGCACGGATGCCGCTGGTGAGCGCTGCTTCTACGGTGCCCATTTCAAGACCGTCGTAAAATGCATCGCCTGCAAAAAAAAGGGTTCCTTCAACGGGTTGCATCATTATTTTACGTGCCTCTTCTGCACTGGTAGTTGAGAAGGAATAAGCTCCTCTTGTAAAAGGTTCGGCAGTCCAGTTAAAAATTTGCCACGAAAGTAATTTCTGTTGTAAGTCTTTCTGCCCCATGTTGAAGATGCGGCTTAATGAGTCAAGTGACTGTAAAAGGATTGTTTCGTTATCAGTGTCTTTTAATGAAAGTGCTTTTGGCCCGGCAAGCCATCCTGTAAGTAAGGATGACTGCTCTGGAAGTTGTGTCCACCACGTAGGAATTTCGTGGTCTGAAATAATGAAGCTTGTTCTTTTCAGGTCAACTTCAGGTTGCGCTAACGCAATTTCTTCCCAGAAAGGGTTTTTAAAAAAGAGCAGGATTTTTATTGCCGATCCAAAGCCCATTTGTTTTGCAGCTTCTTTTTTTTGAAGAAGCGCGGGAGAATAAGCAATAGCGCCTTTTGAGTCTTCTCCGGCAAGCCAAACACCTAAGGGAACAGTAATAATAACTTTACGGGCAATATAACTATGACGGGTCTCGTCAAACACTTCCACCCAGCCTTTCAGCCATCTTATCTCTTTTACTACGGTTGATAACTGTATAAGTGCGCCTGCCTCAACGCTCTTATCAGCAAGGTATTGTATCATTTTTCCATACCCGCCTATTGGCCTGTATTGCTGGTCATCTTCAGCCGACCATTCTTTAAAAAATGCAAGAGCGCTTGTTTGCTGTATGTTTCCGGCATAGTAACCTTCAATGTAAGAAGTAAGAGAATGGCGCAGTGGAGCAAATTTTTCTTCAGAAAAATACCGGTCAAAAAAATCGGCTATGCTTATGTTTTCTTTCAGCTCTTTTAAACGTGTCATCAGCAATTGCTGGTCTTCGTTAAATTCCATGCCTTTTGTCCATTTGCCGTTTGTTACCTGCCACATTTCACCTTCGGCCTCCCGGTATTCAATACCTGCTTCTTTTAACAGGCTAAGGGTAACTTCAAGGTTGCCATGAATATATTCTGGTCCGGCTTCGGCAGGTTGTTGAAATGCTTTGTCAGTTAAGGTAAAAATTCGTCCGCCAATCCGGTCCCGTGCTTCTAAAACACACACTTTCTGCCCTGCGTCGGCTAACTTTTTTGCCGCCATTAACCCTGCAGCGCCGGCACCGATAATTATTACATCCATAAGGTGATTATCTAAATGAGTGTATAAATTCTATGCCTTAATAATAGTAATTGATACGCTGCTATTGCAATAACCAAATAAGTGTTTTATCTTATTGGCTAAAAC
>MWYU01000422.1 GCA_002050375.1 Chitinophagales bacterium 62-2 | reverse complement strand
GTACAAAGTCCTGTTGATTTTAATTGGAACAGCGGATATGGCTTGTACCTGCAGGGTAAAGAAAATGTTCGGCAGAGGTATTATATACCGGCAGAGGAAAAACTAAGAGCATCGTTGCAAAAAGAACCATATTTCGTTCCGGCTTTAGCAACATTATCAATGGTATTGTACCGGAATATGCAATATGATTCAGCGTTAACTATGGCAAAAATAGCGTTGTCGGTTGATACCTATGATGAAGCTGCAAATTATTATTACGGCCTCATCAATACTAAATTAGGAAACATAACAGATGCGAAAGATGGGTTTGATATTGCTGCTATGGGAACTGAATATCGCAGTGCTGCTTATACAGCGCTTGCAAACATTTATTTTAAAACCAATGACCTGGCAAGGGCTGCTGAATACGCAAACAAGAGCCTTGCTTATAACCGCTATGCTATAGATGCTTTTCAACTGCTTGCTGTTATTTACCGTGAGCAGAACAATCATAGTGCTGCTGCTAAAATACTTGACACACTTCAGTTATACGATCCGCTAAATCATTTTTCCCGTTTTGAAAAATTCCTTTGGACGCCAACAGAAGAAAATAAAAAGGCATTCACACGCCTGATAAGAAATGAAATGCCACGTGAGACATTTCTTGAACTGTCAGTATGGTATTATAATGCAGGGCGTAAAAATGATGCAGCTAAAGTATTGAAGCTTGCACCAACCAATGCAGAAGTATTGTACTGGCTGGCTTTCCTTGAAAACAAACCTTTGAATGTTCAGCAAATTCACCCGGATATGGTATTTCCTTTCCGGGCTGAAACAGCAGAGGTTTTAAAAGACTTATTGCAGAAAAATGATCATTGGCTGTTGAAATATCATATGGCCTTAATCCAATGGAACTATAATAATACTGCTTTGGCCAAACAGCTTTTTCAGCAAATAGGAAACACTCCTGACTTTGCACCGTTTTATGCTGCCCGTGCAAATTTTAATATGAAGAACGATAATAGCCTTGTATTGAACGACCTGCTGCAGGCAAAGAAAATGGATAAAAATCAATGGCGCTTTGGTAAAAATCTAATCAACTTTTATTTATCAAAGAAGCAATATGACCAGGCATTGGAAGTGGCACAGGAATATCAAAAACAGTTTAAAGGGAACTTTGTGTTAGACATGCTCTATGCAAGAACATTGCTGTTTAACAAAAAATATAGCGATGCCAATAATGTATTGAAAACAATACACGTCCTTCCAAATGAAGGTGCTACCGGCGGAAGACAATTGTATAAAGAAACACAACTAATGCTGGCGCTGGAGGAACTAAAAAATAAGCGTTACGAAAAAGCCCTTGAATATATAGCTGCTGCAAGACTATGGCCCGAAAGCTTAGGTGTTGGTAAACCTTACAGTGAAGATATAGACGAGAGACTGGAAGACTGGCTGGCTTATGAAACCTATGCTAAGCAGGGAAATGATAAAGCTGCAAAAGAAATGCTTGATAAAATACTTTCAAAGCCGCAGGAAAACAAGCCTTCTATTAATAACCTTGTTACTGCATGGGCTTTACAAAAAACAGGAAAATCTGACGAGGCAAAAAAACTATTAAACAGATGGATAACAAAAGAGCCCGATAATGTTTTTACAAAATGGGCTATGGATGTTTATAATGGAGAAAACAAAACTTTACCGGACGAAATGAATACCAATGAGAACACCAGGGTGTTACAACAATTAGTATCCATTCGCTAAAATGGTTTCTGGAATGAAAACGGAGATCCTGTAAAAACTTTTTATACTAACATCAAACCAGTTTGCCTCTCTTATTTTTAAATATTTTTCATGAAACGATTACATTGCCTTTGTCTATTGATAGTTCTTTTAATAACTGTACAGGGTTATGCTTTTAATAAAGTAGATTTTGATAAGCATTTTAAACTAATGCCTCAACCTCAAAAAATTGAGCTTCTTGCAGGAAAAGGAATTTCTTATAACACACTTCGGTCTGTTTATCTAAAAGGTTCAGCAGTTAAACCTGTACTTTATGGAGAATTGAAATCATTGCCCTATGCAACAAATGCAGGGCCGGGAGTATTGGTATTAAATTTATCTGCTGCAAAAAGTCACCCTGCTCCTGCTGAAGCATATAGCATAGAAATTAAAGCAAACCAGGTGTCTATTTCCGCTTCTGACCAGGCTGGCTTGTTCTATGGTTGTCAAACTTTAATGCAATTGATTGAAGATGCACATGCACAACAAATAGAAATACCTGCATGCGCTATAACCGATTATCCTGAAATAGCTTATCGTGCCGTTCATCTTGATTTAAAACATCACCTTGATGCAAGCAATTATTATTACGATATGATAGATCGTTTGGCTAAGGTAAAAGTGAATGCAATTATCGTTGAATTTGAAGATAAGCTTCGCTATCGAAAGGTCCCTGCAATAGGTGCAACGCATGCTATTTCTGTAGAAGAGTTTGCAGCTATAAGCAGGTATGCAAAAGAAAGAAACATTGAAATTAGTCCATTGATACAGGGATTGGGACATGCTTCATTTATTTTAAAACACGATAAGTATGAAAATCTGCGTGATACAATAACATCTGACTGGTCTTTCGATCCAATGAATCCTAAAACGTATGAATTGCAATTTTCTTTGTATGAGGATGCTATAGCCGCTACTCCTTACGGAAAATATTTACATGTAGGTGGAGATGAAGTAGGCCATTTAGGTATGTCTGAATTATCAAAAAAATCAGGTTTAACACCAATGCAATTACAAATGCAATGGCTTAAAAAAGTGTGTGACTTTGCAACAACCCACAACCGGATTCCTATTTTTTGGGATGATATGCTGTTTAAGCTCGCTGATCTTTATCGCACCACGTATGATCCAAAAGTTCCTGTTGAGGAGGTAAATAAAACATGGCAGACCAATGCTCATCGTTTAGATGAAAACATTGGCCTGTTTCCAAAAGAGTGTGTGTATATGCGATGGAACTACGACACGCCTGATATATTAGGAAACAATAAGGCAATTGACTGGTATAAATCTCACCATTTAAAAGCTATGGCTGCTACTGCCGCACAAACGATGTGGCCAATGCTTCCTCGTGAAAAGTCAAATTTTCAACCTATAAAAGATTTTTGCAGAATAACTTCAGAAAAGAAAATGGACGGAATTTTATGCACTGCATGGGATGACTGCTCCCCTCATTTTGAAACCTATTGGCGGGGTTTATATGATTTTGGTTTTTTTAGCTGGAATTATACTGATGCAAGTGCGGATGATGTACATGCAATGTTTCGTCAAAGGTTCTATGCGCCTGCTTTAGCTTCTGCATCTTTTGAGTTCCAGGACTCATTAGAAAAGGCTTTGGTATTTTGGGAAACAGCTTTAATAAACAAAGGTCACCGAAATAATTATCCAAAAAAGATTGAGCTTATAGATTTGCCGCAGCAAAAGAATAACAAAGCATGGAGTGAAAAATATAAGTCAAAACTGCACCAGGCAAAAGAAGAGGTTGTAAGATACCAGGAAATAAAAAACCGGATTGCCAAAGCAATTCAACTGGCACGGCAAAACGAATTTTCTCTAAGCCTTATGAATCAAATTAATGAATTGCAGATCTATCCTGCAAAGCTTTTACTGCTGTTAGAAAAATATGATAATGCTTCTGATAAACTTGCTGCAAAAGAGGACATAAAAAGATATGTAACCAACTTCAATACAATAAAAAGTAATTATGAACAGGTATTTTCAAAAACCCGCATAATGGCAAACCCGGCAGAATATATCCTTGACCAAAACCAACACCATCATTTGGCAAATGGCACCAATAATTCAGATTGGATGTATGTGTATGAACTGGCCATGAATTTGAAAATTAATAATTGGGCAGCCGGTAATTAGGATTCAGGAGGCTTAATAGAATTAGTTATACAACGTTAATCAGCAAATATGTTAGCTTCAATATTAGCAGCTTATGGATTTAAACCCCATGAATGGATAATACAACCATTTGGAACAGGTTTAATAAATGATACATGGCTTATAAAAAAAGATGACGAAGAATATATATTGCAACGGATAAACCATAATGTATTTAAAGATCCTTATGCAATTTCTAATAATATCCGTTCAATAGGCAATTACTTACAGCAATATTTTCCCGGCTACTTCTTTGTGATGCCGATACAATCAACAAAAAAACAGGATATAGTACAAAGCGGTGAGAACTTTTACAGGATTTTTCCATTCGTTAAAGACTCTGTAACTTATACATCAATCGAAAGCCCGGAACTTGCTTTTGAAGCAGCCAGGCAATTTGGAAGATTCACCGAACATCTGTCAGGTTTTAATGAAAGTATATTGCAGGAAACCATACCCAATTTTCATAACCTCAGTTTACGTTATAATCAATTTCAAGATTCATTAAAGCAGGGAAATAAAGAACGGCTTCAAGAAGCTACGAACGTTGTTAAACAGTTAGAAAAATACCGTTATATAGTGGATGAATTTGAACAAATAAAAATAAATCCACAGTTTAAAAAACGGGTAATGCATCATGATACTAAGATCAGCAATGTGTTGTTTGACAGGAAAAACAATGGATTATGTGTAATTGACCTGGATACAGTTATGTCTGGTTTTTTTATAAGTGATGTTGGAGACATGATGCGTACTTATTTAGCCGCTGTTAGCGAAGAAGAAACAGACTTTTCTAAAATTGAAGTTAGAGACGATTATTTTGTTGGTATTGTAGAAGGTTATTTATCAGAAATGAAGGCCAATCTTACTGAAGAAGAACAAAGAAATTTTTTATACGGCGGTAAGTTTATAATCTATATGCAATCAATACGTTTTCTGGCAGATTATTTAATGAACGATGTGTATTATGGCTCTGCATATGAAGGTCAAAATTTTAACCGGGCTGTAAATC
>MWYU01000451.1 GCA_002050375.1 Chitinophagales bacterium 62-2 | reverse complement strand
GTATTGCATGGTTATTTCGGTGCGAGGATAATTTCATAACTATTTCCGGTGAAGAAGTTTTTGAACCACGAATACACGAAGGACACGAAGTTGCACGAAGAAAAACTGTAAAATTTTATCTGTTATTATTCAGAGTAAGCTTGGATGCATTCGGCTGCTATACTATTTCCTCAAAGTCCCAATAATCCATAAATCCAAATTGAGACAGTTACCGCTTAATAGTAACTCTTGTACCTACCGGCATCATATTGAACAACTGCTTTACATGTTCGTTTTTTAAACTGATGCAACCCATTGTCCAATTCTGGTATTGATCAACGGCATAATCTTCATGCGGCCAGGTGCCATGTATACCAATACCGCCACCAATTCTTGCATTAGGAGGAATAACGCGTTGCTGCTTTCGGATATTAAATTTCTGAATGTCAGAAGCGGTAGGAAAATCGAGACCTATGTACCTGCACCATTTGTTGTGCATTCTTTTGTCAATAATGGTAAAAGTTCCTTCAGGAGTTCTTCGATCGCCTTCAAACAATTTGTCACCCTGGTCGTCGTTGCCTAACACTATGGGATACGAAATAAGCCATCCGGCTGCATCATATACACTCAATTCGTAATCGCTTTTATCAATTACAATGTAGTATGAACTTTTACTATAGGTAGCTTTATAAAATGAAGTATTGGCAAAAAATATAAGACTTAAAATTGTGAGGAGACCAATACGCTTCATAGATTATTAGAGTGCTTTTTGATAAGTTGATACCGGCAAATTAATAAGAAGGTTTTACTTTTATTTTGGTTTCACAAAAGTTTACAAACTATTTAAAATAATTGGTGTTTTTATAAGAAATATTCATAGCCTTTACAAAAAACGCCCTTAAAAAAGGGCGCCAGGTTTTTTTAATAATTTGCTATTTACCAGTTGCTCAGTCTTATTCCTAAGCTGTAAGGATACTGTTTTAAACCATGCTCATGTAGTGGCCTCATACTATAGCTTCCAAATAAACGGATAGGTCCAATTCCAAGTTCACCGATATATGCAAGTCTAAATGGTTCAAGGTCAAAATCTCCTTTCACTTTTACCTTACCTCTTTCAGCACTTATTTGTTTATTGCGACTGCCGATAAGGTAACCCGCACTTACGCCGCCACTAAAGCTTAAGCCTTTTTTTCGGCCAGGCGATGTATTAACATTGACCATAAAGGGAACAGTTAAATAACCAGCATATAACTTGTTTTTAGTAAAGTTTATACTGTCTCTAAAAATGTATGCAGGGCTTTTGTGATAGCTGACACTATTCTCGTAACGGAAGTTGAACATTTCTATACCGACACCGTACTTCAGATTAAGGTATCCTTTTGCAATATTCCAGCGTTGCATAACTATCCAGAGGTTTACGTTAGAAGTTTTGCCGGCTCTAAGGTTTAAATCATCTTTGGTAAAAGGTTTCTCCCCTGCACGGGTAGTTTTAAGATAATCCGCTGCATCTGCGCTTCCATAATCGGTTTCATCCCTAAGATTGGCAAACCCAATATCTAATATACCCCAGTTTGTACTAAGCTTAGATGGTTTACCGGGTTTCTTTTGAACCGTTGCTTCTTTAGGTTTACTCTGGTTGTCTTTATGTTTTCTGATGATAATAAGATTACCAACCTTAATTGTATCTGCATCATTTTTAGTGTCTGTTTTATTGGTGTTTGTACCAGTCGTGTCAGTTTGGGCAAAGCTTGCTGCCCCAACCATTAAGGTTGCAATTAATAAGTAAATCTTTCTCATAAAATTTTCGATTTTTTTGTGTAGGTCTATTTGCTTTTTATTTCGAAACTGGCTATTTGAACAATTCTTTCTGTTTCGCTTCTGCTTCCTTTTTTATCGAATAGATTAGCGGCTCTTTTAAAAAGACCTTTAAATTTATTTTTATTAAATTCTGTGGCTCCTATATATAAGCTTCTATCTTCATCATCATTATTAATTTCGATATATACTGCTTGTTTCGCAGAGAGGTGTCCGGCTGCGGCATTTTCATTTGAAGCGAAAGTAGCTTTAGCTGCATTTTCGCTAACTAATTTTGAACTGCTGTTGCTGTTTAAATTCTTTCTTGTTTCGGTTACAGTTGCGGGTAGTTTTTCTTCTGGCTGGTTTTGAGTTTGTACCGCCGCAAGCTTGTTTTCAGAAAGCGCTCCGTTACTGTTTTGCTTTAAGGTTGTAGTTGTATTTGCAAGTGCTATACTATTCTTTGCTTCTGGTTTAAAAGAGGTGCTCTTTTTTGCTTGATTTGAAATCTTTTTGTTCCTGACTCTTTGATTTGTTTGGGCAACGGGCTGATCTGTTGAAGCTTTAGGACTTTGAGTAACCTTTAATGGTGTCGTATAGTTTTTTACCTGCTCCTTATTAGTTGCAAGATTGTTTTTATTACCAGGTCCGTTATTATTTTCGGTGAAGATCCAAAGAGCGGCAACAAGGCCGGCAATTGCTGCGGCTATGCTTATCTTCATTAGGCTAAAAGGTATAACTCTTCTTTTCTTTTCTGTTCTGCATAGCGCTTGTTTTTTAGGAAACCCAATAGGTTCAGCCTTTAATATTGTTTGCTTCAGCAAGGTAAATTCATGCTGCAGTTGCGGATGTTTTAAAATAAATTTTCCTACCTCAGCAATTTGTTCGCGGCTTAATTCATTATCTACTGAAAGCAAAAAATATTCTTCATAGTTAGCCAGCGATATTCCTGCTTCCTTTTTATATAGAAATTCATTAGCATCAAACCGAACATTATCATTAGTGAGAATTGATTGCTTCAGCATCTCCAACTCTTTACCAAGATCGGGGTTTTGCCCAACAAATTTTTCCACTGCTGTTTGCTGAGCCCCATCCAGCTCATTATCTATATACAACAGAAAAAATTCTTCGTAATTATGTCTGTTAATTATCACTGGTTGATTAGTTGATTTGTTTCCTCAAAAACTATTACTCATTTATTTAATGACCTATTGACAGAATGACCTTCTGACTTTTCCTGACTATCATATCACATTTTCCCTGCTCACCAAATAATTTCGAAGTGTGAGTCTTGCCCGATGCAGATAAACCCTTACCTGGCTTTCATTAAGTCCTGTTATTGTGCCTATTTCTTCATAACTGTATCCCTCGTAATCCTTCAGCATAACTAAGCTGCGTTGTATTTCATTCAGGCGGTCTAAAGCTTCCTGCAATGCTCTTTGTGCATCGGTTGCAGGCTGATAATTTATCCCATTGCTAGTTTCTGAAAAATCTTCGGTTAAGCTAATTCTCTTTACTTTTCTAATATGGTCGATCATCTGATTGTATGCGACGGTGAAAAGATAAGATTTGCTTTTTTCATTCTTCACAGCATCCCTGTTTCGCCACATTTTTTCAAATGCAGACTGTACAACATCGCGTGCATCTTCTTCATGACGGAGATTTTTAAATATGAATCTATACACGTTATCCGCATACAGGTTCACACATTCATTATATTGTTTCTCCGTCATAAGCAGTAGAGATAGATCAAAATAGTTGCTTTTGTAGTGTTACGTGCTTTAAAACAAAAAGTTACAAAAAGAGTAAAAAAAATCCGGCAAAGCCGGAAACTATTTTTGCATTCAGACATTAGCAAGCAGAAAAGTAATTACTCTTTTCTAAATCTGTACCTAATACCCCAACTGCCTCTTATAATAAAATCTTCACCAATAATTGGAGCAGCTTCAATATGAAATCCAAATTTTTTATTTGGCAAAGGATAAATGTTTAATCCAACAGGAATTACAACACCGGTGTACCCATTAATTCTTGCACCAATGCCTCCATAAAAATCAAAATCATCTTTCCTCACAATCTTATACATCACATCTGCTTCAACAGATGTACTCTCAAAGTAATTATCTGTCCCTATTCTTATTTCAGGAATAAACCTGTCTTTGATTTCGTAATTAAATCCAATAAAAGGCAGATTAGATTGATGGAAACTAATTCCGAATTGTGCAAAGGAACTATTTGCTGCAAGTACTAAAAGCGCAGTCAACAATTTTCTCGTAACCATTTTTAATGCATAGTACAAATTATTGGATAGTATTTCACTATTCCTGAAAACTAAATAGCAGATATTTACTTACCGATTCAAAAAAAATAAAGTTATTGCTTGTTCTAAAACTACCCGTTTCTGAGGAGAGGTTAAAAGGTTTGTTGTAAACCTTATTGGCTTTTCTTGTGCTTTCTAAAAAGAATACAGTTACAGAAGCTGCAATAAATGTCATTACTGTGCGTAAGATTGATCTCGGTTTCATAAACAGTGCATTTACTTATTGTTGTACGAAAGCAAACGTAAAAAGTTACAGGGGTTTGAAAGTTTATTTTATACAACTATTTCAAAAAGCGAACAGAAGGAAAAATCGTAAGATCAACAGAAGTTTGAGATTCCCTATTTGTTCTTACCTCCAACCTTAATATACCTTTACTTCCCAAAAAAATAATTATGAATGATAATTTTATAAGCCGTATTAAACACGAACTGGACGAAATTGAATCTGCCGGGCTGTTTAAGAAAGAGCGGGTAATAACCAGCGAACAAGGACCTGAAATAACTGTTAACGGAAAAAGGGTTTTAAACTTTTGTGCTAACAATTATCTGGGCTTATCCTCTCATCCTAAAGTTATACAAGCTGCACACCAAGCAATAGATACTCATGGTTATGGCCTCAGCAGTGTTCGTTTTATTTGCGGTACTCAAGACATACATAAAACGCTCGAAAAAAAAATTGCTGATTTTTTAGGCACAGAAGATACCATATTATACGCTGCTGCTTTCGATGCTAACGGTGGCGTGTTCGAGCCGCTGTTTAATGAAGAAGATGCTATTATAAGCGATGCTTTAAACCATGCTTCTATTATTGACGGCGTTCGCCTTTGCAAAGCACAGCGCTACAGGTACGAGCAT
>MWYU01000485.1 GCA_002050375.1 Chitinophagales bacterium 62-2 | reverse complement strand
GCTATGCGATTGGAAGCGGCTTTGCTGCAAAAAAGGAAGGAGCGTAAAAGTTGAATACCGCAATAAATCTTTAAAGGTGTATTATCCTCAAGGATGAAGGGTATTGCACCGGTTGTCGTAAAATCAATTGTTATAATCTTCAGCTTTAGGCGCTTAAGAATAAAAAACTATCAACAAGTTGACACCTTTTCAACTTGCTATTTTGATACCGTAAAGATTAGAAATAGATTTTATTTCTCTTCGGGCATTGAAAAAGTGTTTTTCGACCGTATTCAATTCTTTGCTTTGCTTATCAATACTTTCTTTATTGACAAGTGTCAACAAAGGTTTTAGCTCCTGTTTCCATACACACAGTACTGCTAACATAGTTTGTATGCCCTGCTTTGTTGCCTGATAATTTTGTTTGCCTTTTATCTTTTGAACAAACTTTTTTCCCTTTAGCTTGCGCATGTCATAGCGGGCATTGCTAATCTTATAGTCCTTAAACCGCTTTGTGTGCATCATTTCTTTGAGGTCGCAGCAACTGAAGCCTTTGGGGTATATCATTAATGCCAATATGCTTTCCATTAAGACCACATTTCGTTTCTTAGTTAATGTTATTCCCGCCAGTCTTGTTTTGCCTCTTTGCACAGCAGTGCCAAGCTTTGCCATTGTACCGTCATCTATAATGGCAGAGTGAGCATAAGTAATGTTGTTGATAAAGCTGCCCATCAGTTCGCTGAGTTTAGTGACCATCGTTTCAAAATATTCCAAACTTCTTTTGCATCCCAACTCCTTTGTGTTGTGTACTACTACTTCTGCCCGAAGGGTACGTTCGCCTTTGTCATACAGCTTGAGCGTCAGTTTGCCAACGTGTATTTTAAATACAGTCAAGTTGTAATCAGGTGTCTGAACATGTACCTCCGGTGCAGAAGAATGGTGTCTGGTTATGTATGGACGGGTTTTTCTGCCTAATAATGTTTTCAGATAGGGCATGTCTATTCTTTCTCTTGTTAAATTGATGATCTGTTGATAGACATCGTCTAACTGCCGCCCTCTTTTAAACAAAAAATTTCGGCTGTACTCTACCTGGTAAACAGAAAATTTGTAAGAAAATCCTGTTTTCTTTTGCGCTTCATAATCAAGTGCAAACCATAAACAACCATATATCCATCGTTGGCAAACCTTCTCCAATTGCCCCTGATGTTTCAGAGTGTCTGCAATCTGAGATAATTTTTGTCCATCGTTATATGATGTAAAGCAATTACTTTCTTTGGTAATCGACAGGCTGCGTGTTTGTTTGTGATGTTCCACCCATTCATGCCCGTTTAACATGATATTACAACTGAATGGTGGATGAGCACACATACGTACACATACATGCCCCCACTTTTTGTCCTTAATATGAAAATAATAATGATTGACTAATGATGCTCTCTTCTTACGACGAATATCGATTTTGCCATTTCCGAATTCACGAACTTCCCACAACAAGCTGGTAGCCCTTGAACAAAATATAGCGAAAACACCTTCAGAAGCATCATCCGATGGCATGAGTTCTGCAGCATCTTCATGTTTGCGCTGGCCTGTTTGATAATGCACAAATGGTATATTGTTCTTCTTGCAATAAGCCTCTACGCGCTTACTCACAACGCCTGCCATACGCATTAATGCTGCTGTATTCAAACCGCAATCACTGCCATCATGCAACTGCCGCCACCAATCCCGAATACCACCACCACTCAACAGCTTGGGATAATAAGCATTTAATACAATCCGGTCAACACAGTCATACTGACCTTCCAATAAATCAGCATAATGTTCTGAAAATTTATTGTTGTATTTCATGACTCTAATTGGCTTTGTTGCATGAATAACTATTGAACAAATTAATAATTATCCACTTTAAAAAAAGAAAGGATATAGTAGAGTTAATTAGTAGTAATGACACTAAATAACGAACTGCAAACTATATCCATGAGTAAAGATAAATACAAAGTAAGGAACTGGAAAGAGTATAATGAGGGCTTAAAAAAGCGAGGTTCTTTAAAACTCTGGGTAAGGTCTGACATAGCAGAGCATTGGAATTATCAGGGCAATAAGAAGCGTGGCGGGCAGCAGCAGTACAGCGATATGGCAATAGAATTATGTTTGATTGTTCGAAAAGTTTATCATTTACCCCTTCGGCAAACAGAAGGTTTTATGAATAGTTATTTTGATCAAAGCGGATTAAATTTTAAAGCCCCTGATTATACCACCCTTAGTAAACGCAGCGGCAGTTTAGCTGTTCAGTTATCAGCCGCAAACAAAGGTGGCATTACTGATATAGTAGTAGATAGTACAGGATTAAAAGTGTATGGAGAAGGCGAGTGGAAGGTGCGTAAACATGGAGCAGGCAAGCATCGTACCTGGATGAAGATGCACTTGGCAGTAGATGAAACAAGCCAGCAAATACAGGCGGTAACACTAAGTACCAATGCAGTTGATGATGCTACTGAAGTAGACGCTTTGCTCAACCAGATAGAGCAACCCATAAGCAGCTTTAAAGGCGATGGAGCTTATGATAAATCCAAGGTTCGCAAGCAACTGTATGAAAAGAATATACAACAGGTAATACCTCCGCAGAACAATGCGGTTGTAAGTAAAAGTGCACCGTTGTATTTACAGCAAAGAGATCAGGCAATACACTCAATAGCATTGATAGGAAGAGCAGAATGGAAAAAACAGAAAAACTATCATCAACGCAGTAAATCAGAAACAGCCATGTTCAGATACAAAATTATTATTGGAAATACTTTGTGTGCAAGAAAAACAAAAAATCAACAGACCGAAGCAAGGATTGGTTGTAAAATATTAAACATTACATTACAAACCATTAAGCCAAAAAGCATTAAAGTAGCCTAAGAAAAAAAACGTTATGTTTCTATTACTGGACATTTATTCATGCAACAAAGCCATTCCATTCTAATCTTTTGCCTTAAAAAAGTTTCGAGCGATTCAAGGGAAGTTTAGAATAAAGAAGCATTCCATAAGTATTTTCTAAAGGATATTTTATAGAATATGGATATGAGTTATCAAGCTCTCTTAGCTTTAATTCCCATGCGGCGTTAGGTTCTGTAATAACTAATATATCTGGATTATACTTATACACCTGCTTTTTAAAGGCTTCCGTTTCCTGATTAGTCATGAGGATATTTGCAGTCATAAGCGAAAAGCTATCACTGGCTTTTTCATAATTGCTATGCTTAGCCTGCAATGGATACAAAGGTGTATACACAATAATTTGACTTGACTGATAACCAAAAGCAATTACCAGCAGGCTCGATAGTAAAACCTGGTAAACCTTTTTCTCCTTTACATAGATCAAACATAAAATAATAGATATAAGACATACAATAGCAATCTGCAGCCTTGGAAAATCAAAAATCCGAATCCACCATACAGGGGATTGAATAAAAGGTAAAGCCGTAACAATAATTGAGAAAATACTGATAATCCAGGTGAAGTAGCGCATTCAACTATTAGAATTTACAAAGGAATTTCTCAAAATTAGGTATCAAATTTTTACTAACGCTGCTTTTCCCTCACAATATACAGCGCTCTTCACCAACAGTTCTTAGCTGCTGATATACTGGCTTTACCTATAGCCTTAATCTAAGATGACATTAGCCACCGGGCCCCAATAGCTGTATTATGTACACCATGAATTACTTTTTCGAAAGGAAACTAAAGAACAATGGGAAGGAAAAAAGAAAAGTTAGTAGAATAAATTGCAGGCTTTATTATGAATCAAAATTAATTCTATCATTCTTGGTTTACGAAATAATATTTATCGGACTATTGTTTGGCATTCATAACTGTATTTACCTGAAAACTTTTCGAAGCCTCATAAAATTTTAGTTTTCTTATTTCAGCAGGTAGATTGAAACCATTTTCTTCAAGTCTTGTTTTTACTTTTTGCATCAGCTTTCCCCTTGTTTGTAATGTGCCTCGTCTAAAATCCTTGGTAGTTACCCAAAAATACACTTTCAAGTTTACCGTACTGGCAGCTAATTCATCTTCTGCTACAAAGCTTACATGTTTGTCATCATTAATAACTTTATAGAGTTAAGAGAAAATTTATCTTGTTTAAACCAGTGCGAACACGCTTATATTTAAGAGTTATTGGTAATTAGAAAACACAACCAATCAAACAAAAAATGAACGACACCTGGACTGAAAGATGGGATGACAGATATAGTAAAGACGACTTCGCTTATGGCGAACAGCCTAATAACTATTTAAAAGAACAATTAGAGAAGTTAGATGTCGGGACAATACTTTTTCCGGCAGAAGGTGAAGGACGTAATGCAGTTTTTGCAGCCAAACTTGCTTGGACAGTTTCAGCGTTTGACATAAGCGTAGAAGGAAAAAACAAAGCCTTACGACTTGCAGAAACTAATAAAGTGACGATCGACTATCAGGTTGGTGAATTGCAGACGTTGAATTATAACACCGAACAATTTGATGCAATTGCGCTGATTTATGCACACTTTCCTGCAGATATTAAATCATTATACCACAAGACACTTGACAAATATTTGCGAAAGAATGGATTAGTTATTTTTGAAGCGTTTAGCAAAAAACACCTCGACTACATCTTTAAAAACGAAAAAGTTGGCGGACCAAAAGACATAGCGATGTTATTCTCCATTGACGAATTAAAATCAGATTTTAAGAATTATGAAATTATAGAGTTAGTGGAAAAAGAAATTGAATTGAACGAAGGTCTGTTCCATAATGGAAAAGGTTCAGTAATAAGATTTGTCGGACGAAAAAAATAAACTGCCACCCTTACACAACGCTTTCCTCACAAACATCCCACTGTAATACTTCCGATACGCATATCCCAAAAACAAGTTCGGCACAATCAGAAAAACACCCATTAACCAACCGGAAGGAACTAAAATGGTATGATACAGTAATACATTCACACTAATGGGGAATAGTACAACGG
>MWYU01000484.1 GCA_002050375.1 Chitinophagales bacterium 62-2 | reverse complement strand
AGGTGCAACTGTGCTGGAGAAAGGTACAAAAAACTCGACTGCTACCCGTGAGGATGGATCAGTTCAGTTAAATGTTTCATCTGGTAAAGCAAAACTGGCAATTAGTTTTGTAGGGCACGAGCCGCTTGAAGTTGCTGTAGACAATAAATTGGAGTATCAGTTTTATTAAAATCTCAAAACGAACATTATGTCAAATACTTTCAACAAAAGAAGACAACATTTGGAATTATACAACGGCAGATGGTAAGTGTATAAAGAAAGGTGTAGAATATTTATATGCATATGCAGACGACAAAAGCAAATGGCCTTTTCCTAAAGACGTGATGTATTGGGATGAACGGCTGTCGCCCAACCTTTTTTAGTGTTGGGGCTAATGCTTACAAGAATAATGATTGGTTGAATACCTGGAAGAAGTTGGACCATGATGCAAAGGTGGATGAGGTGATAAGGAACTTGCCCGTGAAGAACCTGTTGATATGGTTTGAGTAAACCTCATCCTCCTTCTCCTAAAAGAGAAGGAGCGGTGCTTTTGAATAAAGCCAAACATGAGTTCTTCCACATCAGCAGAAGAATAGTAAAAGTAGTTTTGTTGATTTGTTAGAGCTAAAGATGAATAAAATAAAAATGCCTGGCCTCCTTCTCCTTTGCAAGGAGAGGGACCGGGGGTGAGGTTAGAACTTCAGTTGATTGCTGTTAACGATAATAAATAAAATAAGTATGAATTATAAAGTTGTCGGTTATGCAATATTATTATCTGTCGGCTTCACTGCTTGTTCTAAAAAATTGAATGTAAGCAGAGTGTTTGCAGATGCAGAAAAGCAAACCAAAGTAATGCTTGCAGAAATACCAAAGGCAAAACTCGCACGATTATCGGTCAGCACAACAGCAGCTACTCCCGGAAGTGCGGGCACTGATTTAGTTTCACCAAGAACTTTAGATAGTATAGGAAGATTACGGTTAGTAACGTCAAGGGATTGGACGAGTGGTTTCTTCCCCGGGGTACTTTGGTTTCTAAATGAAGGTACTGGCAAGAATGAATGGAAAACCCAGGCCCAAAGTTTTACTGCAAACATTGAAAAAGAGAAGACCAACGGAACAACCCACGACATGGGTTTTAAAGTGTATAGCAGCTTTGGTAACGGGTATAGGCTCACCAACGATCAGCATTATAAAGATGTGATCATCCAATCTGCTAAAACATTAGCTACCCGTTTTAATCCGGCTGTGGGTACGCTTCGCTCATGGGACCATAGCCGGGATAAATGGGGCTTTCCTGTTATTATAGATAACATGCTGAACCTTGAATTATTGTTTGCTGCTACGAGATTAACCGGCGACAGTTCTTTCCATAAGATTGCTGTTAGCCATGCTAACACAGCTATGAAAAATCATTTTCGTGATGATTATAGTTCTTTTCATGTTGTTGATTATGACACCATCACCGGTAAACCTATTCATAAACAAACACACCAGGGTTATAGTCATTCATCGGCATGGTCACGCGGGCAAGCCTGGGCGCTATATGGGTACACCATGTGCTATCGTTTTACAAAAGATCTTGCTTATTTAAAACAGGCAGAAGGTATTGCTAAATTCATTCTAAGTCATCCTAATCTTCCCAAAGACCTTGTTCCTTACTGGGACTTTAATGCACCAAATATTCCTAATGAAAGCCGTGATGCATCTGCTGCTGCATTAAATGCTTCGGCTTTGTATGAGTTGAGCTTGTATAGCAATAATGGCAGGTATTTTAAGCAGACGGCTGATAAAATATTAGCAAGTCTTACTAAAAGTTATCGTTCACCTATAGGTGAAAACAAAGGTTGGATACTACTGCATAGCACAGGTTCTAAACCTTCTAACAGCGAAGTTGATGTGCCTATAAATTATGCTGATTATTATTATATTGAAGCATTGCTAAGAAATAAGAAGTTGAGGGAAGGGAAGCAGTTGTTTTAAATGTGTAAGTGTCTGGCAGAGCTTGTCAAAGCCTGAATAGGTAGAAGAAATCAAGATGAGCAACACTTCGACAAGCTCAGTGTGACAAACAACTATTGTCATTGTAAGGAGGAACGACGAAGCAATCTGCTGATATATTTATAAACAGGAAGAGATTACTACAACAGGTTGCTTCGTTTGCGCATTGACGGACTATATGAGTATTCGAATTAGTTATGAGAGTACAAATAAAAGTTGTTATGAAAAAGATTTTTCTTGCTTCATTAGTTTCGATTGTCTTAGTTGCCGCTAATGTATCAGCTGCAACAGTTACCGTTTCTTCCCTTGCTGATTTGCAGAAGGCTATTAGTAAAGCTGAATCAGGAGATAACCTATTATTTTCAAATGGAATCTATAAAACTACTACAGACATCAATATTGATAGAAGGGGACTGCGAAACAACCTATAACTATAGCTGCACAAAAAATTGGTGGTAGTGTTTAGGCAAAGCTTTTTACCACCACGCCTTCTCGTTTTTTGTTTCCGGATATTTATTTAATACAGTTTCAAAAGCGTTAGCATATTTAGAATTTGCAAGACTGTAAATAGTAAGAATGTTATCATAACTAAAGGGTTCTATTTGCTCATACTTCCAGGTTTTCTCTTTAAGCACGTATGGTGTAAACCATTCAAACACGCGCCGTATTCCTTTTCCATCCACGGTTGTGGTGTTCCATAGATCAATACTAATCTTGTCAGCAATTACAGCAAGCTTACACCACCCAACCAAATTCATGATTGAATAACCCCACGATTTGGTTCTGACTAATTCAAGCGGTTGAGCACCGTCAACAGTAAGTTGTTGATCGATGCGAGCGATTGTTTGTTCTTTAATTACCTTTTGTGCTAAGGCTTTGTCTCCAATAAATAAAGCAAAGTCTGCTAACTGCATATCATAGTATGTACCATGATTGTTTATTTGGGAACGCTCCTCTTTACCGTTCTTGTTGTTTATTAACCATTCTATATATTGATTGAACCATTGCTTTATACCAGTAACAAAGTTTGCAGTAAGATATTTGCTTTGTTGCATCATTGCTAAAGCATCTGGTATGTTAGTTAGTCCAACAGTTTCAATAATACCAATGCCACGGCCATCATTAATGCCGGGAATATATTGGCCGAAGTTTAGATTAGGATTCATACGGGTAGCAGTATCTATAAACCAAACGCGCAATAAATCTGCTGCTTTTTTTACATACTGTTCGTTTCCTGTAAAGTAGTAAGCAAGGGCAAGCTGCCTGGCATTGCTGCTCATATAAACCATTTGCCCTCTATCTTTTGACAGGTCGCGTTCCGGATTAATGCGTCCATCCTTCCTAATATAGGGCTTGCCATCAGGCTTAGATGAGTCTGGCCACCAATAAGGAGCCTGACTCATGTAATCATGTATATCTCCGCCTGGCGGAAGTTTTCTCTTTTGAAAAGTAACTGAATAGGGCCCGGAGGTAAGGGCTTTGTTTGCTTCAGCTATTAATAAGTCAACTTCTCTTACTGCATTTTTATTCTTGTTTTTATAAAGCTGTTTGTAAGTAGCAAGCTTTTGTTCATTTTGTAGAATGAAGGGCAGTTTTATATTGTTGCTTTGAGCATTGCTTTCCGAAATGGAAATCAAAAATACAAGTGCTGTGAGGAGAAGTTTCATAAAACTATTCGTGTGTTATTTATTCTAAAGGTTACAATGGGTAAAGACACTTTTGTTGAGCCTAATCTGCAAACGAAAGCATAAAGATGTAAGGCAATGTATTAAGATTTACCCTTACCTCTTTTTTAAAGCAGGCGGGGCCACCATTAGGTCTTCAATTATTTTTTGTACTTCGCTAGCTGATTTCTTTAAAATCAAAAAGCTATGGTCTTTATCTGTATCCCTACGCCATTCGTTTTTACCTGTTTCGTCAATAAAGTTGTAACCATTATTTTCTAAAGTCCATATATCAGAAGGACCTCTGATTGCAAAAAGCATGGCTGTCTGGTCCCAACTCTGGCGGTCTTTGGTAACTTTATCTACAAAAGGATGATTTTCGAAGGAGGCACGTACAGGATTAGTTTCAGGTGTTTCGGTAAGCAAACGGCTGCCTGTCCGGATAGCTTTTCCTATTTCGTTTCCACTGTAAACGATAGGAGTTGGCCAGGTTTCAGCTACCAATTTAGCAGCGTCAGGCGCTATTTTAATATTCCATTCCTGGTCCTTTGGAAAGCCTGCACCCATTAAAGAAAGCAACTTTACTTTCTTTTTTACTAAATCCCACCCGCTTAATTTGCTGTAGGTATCGGGACCGGTTTTTAATAGATCACCAAGTAATCTTTCGGGACCCACTGCCACAATTACAACGCTTTTATCTTTCTGGTTAGCTAATATTTTTCTGTATAACGCAATTGCGTCAGGGGCATCGTTGCCATGTTTTAAATCGTGTGGGAAGTTTATGGCTAACTTGGTATTGTAATGATCGTACAATTTACCGATGTATTGATAATTGCCTTTGTAGGTACCAATGGGAATATTAGGTCGACCATAATAAGTATTAATAACGTCCATGGCCGGGGCTCCCATAGGGTCCTGCATAGGAAACATAGTTGCTAATATTTCTGCTTCTCCGTTATCAGCAAATTTATGCATCAAAGCCATTACAGCGGCATCATCACAGTCCTGCCCTATATCACTGTCAAGAATAATTTTTACAGGATTATTCTTTTTATATGAATTCCTTTCCGATTGAAAAGGAAGCTTTTTATTATATGCAGGATATTCCTTCAAACTATCGGGTGCTTGCGAAAAAGAAATGGTTAACACAAAAAAAGTAATCGCAAGTAAAGCAAAGCTGATGTTATAAGTCAGTTTCATACAGGTAGAAGTTGTAGTACGTTTTTTAATTTTTTTATCTTTAATATCAACGAAATTATGACTTCCGGTACCTAAGAACACGTTTGTTTTAAACATATCAATTTTAAATTAGCAGCCAAACTTTGTTCTGTATAATTTATTGGGATGGCAGAATTAAAGATAGGTTATAGA
>MWYU01000202.1 GCA_002050375.1 Chitinophagales bacterium 62-2 | reverse complement strand
CTCGAAGTTAAACCTGCGCGTTTCTTTACAAACCGGAGCACTTCCCATAAAGCCGCCAGGGATGCCTTGTTGTATAACCGAAGGCTGTGTTTGATTAAAATACGGTTTCATCGTAATTGGGTCAAACACATTGAACACCACAGAATGACCAAGACATGCACTGGCTATATCAATAAGACCGTTCACTGCAACACTAAAGTGGTTATCCTCCTCGCCACTGGTACCATAAATAGATTGGGTGATAAAAAGACTGATACTTTTGGTGGTGAACTTCCATCGCTGGTCTATGCTATCAAGATAAATATCATTAGCTGCAGATTTTAAATGCTGGTAGCGGTGTGATTGGTTAAAACCATAAGCGCTTCCGTTCAGATAAATAAAAGAAGCATTGTTCCACCTCAGACTACCGGTGGTTGGAACTGAAGCGACCCGCCAATAATAAACGGTGCCTTCTGCAAAAGAAATTCCAGGATCAAATTCTAGAATGCCCCCGGGAGCCGTAACATTGCGGCTAACTTTTAAAGGCGAATCAAAGTTTTCAGTCGTATCAATTTCCATTAAATATTGCCTGCTTGCTGCAATAGGATTGGCCGTGCTGGCGGTAAGCTTAATGTTAGTTCTGTTAACGATTGAAAGGTCGTAAGGATACACCGGCCGCAACTCGTCTTCTAAAATAATAAACGAACGGGTTGCAGTATTATTTGCTTCACTTAGTTCATCGTACCTGTTATCGGTATCTATACTAACGGTGATCCTGTTTTCACCTTTATCGCGGCTGGCAACTATCGGCACTTCAATGTTTAAAGAGTCCCTGTTACGAACAGACCGGATGCGCTGGTTATAAATTATGGCAGAGGTTCCATCAGGATATTGATGCTTTACCTGAATGGTAATTGAATCGCCTGTTGCTTTACCAATATTATAGATATAACCTTTTATAGTAAACTTTGCATCGGCCACAGATACTATGTTAGGCTCAATACGTATTTGCGGTTCCTCAACAACAAAATCGGGTGAAGCAAAGCTATTCATTTTCAAAGCCGGGTCGCCATGCAAAGTAGTTTCTTCTGCATGTAACCTTGCCCCAAAATCGTTTTGCCCATAAGTGGAGAGCAACGACCTTATTGCTTCGTTTATATTATATGTAATGCTTTTACCATAACCCGTTACACTCATCGAGCGGTATAGACCCCGGTTGTATGAATCAAGATAATTTACAATGCCGAAATGGGTACTTGCTATAAAACCTATTGATCCTTTATTTTGTGCCAGAACAAATCTTTCGGATATAGTATTTGTGGAAGAAAACCTTGAAGTATCAAAAGCAAACAGGTCTCCCGCATTACACCCGTTTACTACGAACATGGGGTATTTACCAGTGTTATTATAAGTTCCCGGATCATCAAGATTGTAATCTAAAGAAGATGATGAAGAGTGACCAAAATAAGAAATGAGGCCAACACCATTCTCAATAGTTTGCTTCATTAAGTTGTTGGTAATAGTAGTGGCAGTGCCTGTAGATGTTTTATTGAAATTGATAACATGACCGCCATATAAGGTGTCTTCAATTACTGCCTCATAATTTCTCATATAGCTTGTAAGGCTTGCATCGAGATAAGGTTCGTTTGCACCAACTACATGAATGATATCTTTCATCCAGGCTTTGTTCTCAATAGTTTGGTTTGTGTTTTGCTGGGCCTGGTCGTATTGTTTTACTTTGTCTAAATAATCCGCAAGTTCTTTTGGAGACAATATTGATATACGGCCAATAAGCGTATTCATTACAGGATCCATATTATCGGAAGCTAACAAAATATCGGAGGCAGGATAGCCCCAGGTTGGAATCAGGTTTAACCTGTCGGCCTGTGGATTATTTTCATTCACCCGGTAATCTTCATAGTTTAATCCCTTACCAATTAAAAAAGCGAATTTAGGAGTAACGGAAAAGGTTGCTCTTGCATAACGAAGGAAGTTTTTAATGCCTAAGGGGTTCTTTTTTATGCCATATCCAAACTGGTCTGTCAATTGATCGATGTCATAAATTTTAGTATTAAAACTTCCACCGGCGGCTGAATTTCTGTAGGCGCGGTATTGCTCCGCCTGGTTTGCACCCGCATAAGGCGCCTGTAAAGACGGATGGGTAATAATAAGGTAATCGCCCTGGTTGGCTGTTGTATTATAGTTTACGAAAGTCCGGGGCTGAAAAGACGAAACCGGTTTGGCAACCGTAGCTGGCTGCGATATAAAAACAAGATTGGCAGCGATAGCTGAGGGTTCAATAACAAACTTAGCAACACCTGCAGACGCAATATCTGCAACATACCTGCGCCTGTTGGTTACATCGTAAAGTATGGGCGCTGTTCCGCCTGAATTGAAGGTGATCTCCAAATATTTACCGGTAGCTGAAGCAGGTAATGTAAAAGGAAATATTGTTTGATTAGTGAAATTGAACTGGCGCGGATAATTCAGTTCGAGGAAGCCTGCCACCATTCTGTCGGTAGTGTTGGGGGAGTTATTGATGATCCTAAAAGTGGCGGTGTTAGAAGTAATAAGTGATAAAAAGACTGCAGGGTTCGAATTGATTTGTGCATTGAAATTTTCAAGAGGTACTTTAATTATTTCTGTATTATTTAAGAGTACCTGGTAAGTTCGGGGACGCTGGGCATCCGTATATGTGCTACCTGCAGCCGAAGCTCTGAAAGTGGCAGCAGGGCCATTTGCCGCCACAAATAAATTAGTGAAACTAACAGTTTCAGGTGTTGAAGGGGCAATATCGCGGCTTGCCCACATTTCGCCAATATCGTATGTGCTCGAGTACACATATTCCGATCCCACTATCAATGCCCGCCCTTTATGGATGCGATTTTTAAAATTGTGGCGTAACGAATAGATGAAATAAGGTTCAGCGGGAAGAGTATTGCCGCTTACATTATTTGTAGTGGCAGCAAAACGTAAATTATTACCCCCAGGATTAACAGTTAAAAAAAAGGCGGCAGTATCTGTAAGCAAACTTTCTTTATCCGATAATTGCCACTCGGGCGAACGGTATAAATCTTTATCGGTAACGCCGTCATTTTTTTCTCCCCAAAATTCTAAATAGCCATTAGCGCCTAATGCACCACTTGTAACGCTGGTATATAAAGCCACCTCTTTGCCGTTGCGCCAAAGTTGAAAATTTTGTGCTGCTTCGTTTCCTAAGCTAATACTGTTTAGTTCGGCAGGTGTAATGCGGTACAAACCAGTAGAGCCCACTTTGAATTTGTAATAGGTTTTATTATAATCAATCCATTCGTTGTAATACGATTGACCAATAGCGATGCCGCTTATAAAAGAAAGTAAAACAATAACTGCGAATTTTTTCATACAAGACTGTAATAATTAAATAACCACTATTGGTTGTCCTTTGTAAGATCTACCCTTAACGAAAAAATATGTGTGTACAACGGGTTCGACTGGTTAGCAAGGTTTGTGAATGCATAGTCTATCATAACATTTTTAATTCTAAACCCTGCTCCTACGCTGGGTTGATATATCCAGACTTTTTTCTGGTTTAGAGTATCGCTATCAGATAAAGCCTTTTGAAAATTAGAGATACCCGCACGAAAGAAAATGCTGTTTTGATAAGAAGCTTCTACACCAACATGAGGATCAATATTGATAACTTTACTGCTAACGACAGTATTACGTTGGCCGTCGAAGGTAAGATCGAGGTTGGCTTCGGCGGTGAGACTGAATTTCTCGCTTATCGGAAAAATATGAGCAGCGCCTGCAACTAATCGTGGCGCTGTCAGTTCAGTTGATTTAACAGGAATGTCGTTATTAGTAAGGTATAAAACTTCTTTTTCCCTTTCGGTGAACGAGAACGACCATGCATTGAAGGTGGTAGTAATATCACGGGCTGCTAAACCGAACTGCCAGTTGTTCACATGGTATTGTACTCCTGCATCCAACCCAAAACCCCAGGCCGTTGCAAAACTTCCCACCTTACGATGAATAACTTTCACGTTACCTCCAAAACTTAATTTGCGATCATCCTCGTCTTTCAGCTTTTGGGCATACGATAAAAGAAAAGCATAATCAGCAGACGAAAAGGTGCGAATATTATTATAATTAACCGAGCCGTCGGGCTCAACCAAAAACAAAGTATTAGGAATATCGTCAACGGCAAAACGTAAAACCGATAAACCTACTACCCTTTTTTCGTCGCGTAATGGAATAGCAATGCTGCCGTAATCGTACTTGCCGATGCCGGCAAAATATTCAGCATGCATTATATTAACCGATGGATAATCTTTTATACCAACTAAACCAGCCGGGTTCCAATATCCTGCAGTACCATCCTGAACACTTCCAACCTGCGCCCCTCCCATTGCCAACCCTCTTGCTCCGGCACCAATATTTAAAAACTCGTTGGAATATTTTCTAAACTGCCCGTATCCTGTTATACATGCAATTAATGCAATCGCACAAGCAGATAGTTTCTTCAATTTCATAGAGAAAAGTTACAAAAACAATGATAATATCGGGTAAAAATGCGTAATAAACAGGAGTTTAAAAAATAAAAGGTAACTAAATAATTACAGGTGACAGACGGCTGTTGCAGCATAAGGAATTAGTTAAATACATATACTGTATTTATGGTTAGGTAGATTTAAAATTATTCTGTTTAATACATTTTCTATCTAATCTTCATGCATAGACAGTCGCAACAGGTTAGTATCTGGACTCTGCAATATCAACGACAATCTATCGCCTGTCCCCCCAATAACTCCCTTAAATAATCTGCTTTACATTTGCGCAAAAGTAAAACTGATGAACCTGATTGAAGAATTACGATGGCGCGGAATGGTACAGGATATAATGCCGGGAACCGAAGAACAGCTTATGAAGGAGATGACAACCGCTTATAGTGGTTTCGATCCTACTGCCGACAGCCTACATATCGGCAGCTTAGTTCCTATTTTATTGCTGGTTCATTTGCAAAAGGCTGGGCATAAACCTGTTGCACTCGTAGGTGG
>MWYU01000625.1 GCA_002050375.1 Chitinophagales bacterium 62-2 | reverse complement strand
TAATAAACAACATTAAAAACGCTTCAGATAACAGAAGCTATGGTGTAAACTTTTCTATATATAAGTTTAAAGAAAAGAAATACAACTTCCAGTATTATTCTAATGTCAATTTCAATAAGTCGGTGTCTTCAGTTAAATCCAATTATAAACAACAATATTATACGCAAAGCCATAACCTTAATGCAAACCTGACCTTACTTAAAAAATTTGAATTTAACAGCAACGTTAATGCAAACTTCAGGGAGAAATTAAGTGCAAGCGACCAGAACAACAACGTTGTTTTATGGAATGCATATTTTGGTAGAAAACTATTAAAAGATGATAAAGCCATGATACGGATCGAAGGATTCGATATTCTTAACCAGAATAAAGGCTTTAGCCGTTTTATAAGCGCCAATACTTTAACCGAAAGAACTTACCAAACTTTAAGCCGTTACTTCATGCTTGCGTTTGTCTGGAACTTTACTAAAAACCCCGGAGGAGCACCTGTAGCACCACGTTAAAACAACCTATATGAAAAAGATAACCTTCACTTTGTTTAGCTGCATTATAATGCTTATATCATTTGCGCAGCAACAATTTATTGTAAAAGGTAAAATTGAATTTGAAAGAACAACAAACATTCACAAGCAATTGGATAACAATAGCTGCAGCGAAATGATGAAGAAAAGTCTGCCCCAATATAAGACGGAATATTTCGACCTTTATTTTTCTGAAGATAAGACTTTATATAAACCGGGGAAAGAAGTAGCACAGCAAAAAGTACCCGAATGGATGAGCTGGCCCGCCAGTGATAATGTGGTTTTTAACGATATGCATGCAGGCAAATTCACCAGCCAGAAAGCCGTTTTTGAAAATACTTTTCTTGTGCAGGATAGCCTGCGCAAGATGGACTGGAAGATAACACCTGATACCCGCACCATTGCCGGCTTCGAATGCAGAAAGGCAACTGCCATTATTATGGACACGGTTTTTGTAGTTGCCTTTTATACCGACCAGATAGTTACACCCGGCGGCCCCGAGTCTTTCACAGGTTTACCCGGTATGATCTTAGGTCTTGCCATACCACGAATGAACATTACCTGGTTTGCAACAAAACTCGAAATGATTGAAGTAAAAGATGTGGATGCGATGGCGCCAAAAAAAGGCAAGAAAACAAATGTGGCTGATTTGAATAACCAGTTAAAAAGCTCCCTCAAAAACTGGGGTAAAGATGGGCAAAGGTATATTTGGAGAATAATGATCTGATAAAAGTTTTCTTAATAGTAAAGAGGCTACTTTAAATTATTTTTGAGGTAGCCTTTTTATATTTTGATAGATTGGTTAGCGGCAATGCTAAAACGACACACTACTATTAGCTCACCTATTAATTCCGGTGGACAAACATCCGTATGACAATAATAAATAGACAGCTTCTGAAAAAAATCAGCGAAGAATTTGCAAAAGGAAACCTTGAGTTTTTTGCGGCGTATTTTGCTGACGACATAAAGTGGAACATTCTTGGAGACACCCCAATAATAGGTAAAGAACAAGTGCTTGAAGTATCTAAGATGTTGCAACTCGAAAGTTTTCCCGTTATTACAATTAAGAATGTTGTGGCAGAGGGAAATTTTGTGGTTGTGGAAAGCACCGGGAAAGCCACTACTAAAAATGGAAAGCCATATAACCAGACTTATTGTGATGTTTTTCATTTTTATAATGGAAAACTTCAGGAAATAACTACTTACCTTGATACAGCATTAAGCAATGAAGCAATAAATTAAAACTAAATTATTAATCAGGAAAGCATGTTCGCCAACATAGTATCCTAATATCTTTTCTTAACCCAAACCCTTACCATGAGTTTTACTTCGGAATTTAAAGAGTTTGCACTTAAGGGCAACGTAATGGACTTAGCTATCGGTGTTATAATTGGTGCAGCCTTTGCAAAAATTGTTGACTCACTTGTTAAAGACATTATTATGCCGGTTGTTGGTCTTATTGTTGGGCCGCAAGGCTTTGTTAACTCCTATATACCACTTGCTGGGAAGGTAAGAGCTGCCCGTGCTGCTAACCCTGCTTTGCCTTTAGAGGAAGCCAGGAAATTAGGTAACGTACTTGCCTGGGGAAATTTCTTAACTACCACGTTAGATTTTTTTATTCTCGCCCTAATCATTTTTATCATAATTAAAGCTATTAACAGGGCAGGCGGACGAAGGGTAGCTGTTACAACGGAATAGGACTTAATAGCATGCTGCTTTTTATTTGTTCGAATACTTCTTCAATATTATTCACGCATTTTGTTTTTCAAATTTCCTTTTATTGTCATTAAAATAGACTAATCTCTTGATAACAATTTTTCTTTTGGTGTTTGGGAAAGCTCTTATATACTCTTCAAATCTATCTTCCTTATAAACTCTAAATAACCCGATTGATGAAATTTTTAAAAATAAAACTTCCTCTCTCTATAAAAATATTTGCCTGCTTACTTATTGCAAGCTGTTTTATTGTTTATCCTGCTTCCAACCTATTTGCACAAACAAATAAACAAACACTTTATAAAGTATTAACGCTAACAGGAGAGAAACCAGGAGCAAGGGATCTGCCGCAAGATCATGGAGTAGCAGGGGTTTGGCAAAGACTCCTAAAACTAAAAACAACTGCAAGTGTCATTCATACACAGGCTCATCCTGATGATGAACACGCTGATTTGTTAACCTTTTTAGGTCGTGGTAAGGGCGCACGAACTGCCTTGCTTTCTCTTAACAGGGGCGAAAGCGGAGGGAATGTTTTAGGCGTAGAATTTTTTGATCAGTTAGGTTTATTACGGACAGAGGAGTTTTTACTGGCAGGCAGTTACTACGGTTTGGATGACTTGTATTTTACTAAGCTTGTTGATTATGGGTTTTCTAAACGGGTAGAAGAAGCTTATGAAAAATGGGGCAGGCAAAATGTGTTAAGCGAAATGGTAAGGGTTATTCGCATAAATCGTCCGCTTGTAATTATTTCCCGCTTTCATGGAACTACCCGTGATGGACATGGTAACCATCAGGCAGCAGGAGAAATTAGCCAGGAAGCTTATAAACTTGCAGGAGACTCAACAGCCTTTCCGGAGCAAATTAGTAAAGAAGGTTTAAGGCCGTGGAAAGCACTTAAGTTATATCGTGGAGGTGTTCGGGTTAACGAGCATTGGAACGTACAACTAAATACAGGAATGTATAGCCCCTGGCTGGGGCAGTCGTACAAAAACTTTTCATTGCTGGGTTATAGTTTACACAGGTCTCAAACTGGCGGTCATCGAAATGAAGTTAATGGCCCTTCTATACAATATTATGAGCGCCTGCAAAGCCAGGTAAAAAGCGATGAAAAAGAAAACAGTTTTTTTGATGGAATAGACACTTCCATTACCGGCATATTTAAAATAACCGGTGAAACTTCTTCCGCAGCCATAGCATCAATACTTACCCAAATATCAGCAGAAGTTGATAAGGCTATCTCCGCCTTTCAACCTCAAAATCCTGCGGCTATCATTCCCTTTCTTACTAGTGCTTTATCTAAAACACGTGCAGCAATTCAATCAATCGCTAACCAGCCGGAGGCTCTTTTTATGTTACAGATAAAAGAGCGGCAATTTATAGATGCGATTAATACCGCATCAGGTGTTAACCTTCAGGCAATGGCTGTACCAATAGGTACTAAAGAAAAAAGAAGCTTCTACGAACCGCAACCAACAATGGGTTTCGCTGTTGCCGGGCAACCTTTTAAGGTTGAAGTGCTGATGGTAAATAATAGCCCTGTTTCAATTGAACCAAAGAGCATGAAGCTTATTGCACCTGCCAACTGGAAGATTGATAACAATCTGCAGGATTTAAAGCCATTGCAGGTGAATGAAAAAACAGAGCAAACCTATACTGTAACTGCTACCGAAAATGCTGCTTATTCCCAACCTTATTTTGGTCGTAATTCGCTGCAGGAAAATCAATATCAATTGCAGGACAAACAATATGAGAATTTACCGTGGAGTATTCCAGCATTAAAAGTTTCAGCTTCTTATGTAATTAATAATGAATTAGTGGAAATACAAATGCCTGTACAGGTGAGGCAAGCTAATCTGCCTTACGGATATGACAGGTATACATTAAAAACAGCTCCTGCAATTGCAGTTAATATTCAGCCTAAGTTAGGTATCATTCCTAAAAACAGCACGATGAAGAACTTTTATACACAGTTGGAAATGATAAATAATTATGACAGCTCCATTAAAGGGAACCTTACTTTGAAGGCCCCTGCAGGATGGAAAGTGGAACCTTTACAAACACCATTTGCATTTACCAAAGCAGGAGAAAAAAGCAACTTCATTATAAAAGTTTCTATGCCGGCAATAGAGGAAAAGACCTATGATATACAGGCAGTAGCAACAGCTAATGGCAAAGCATATACACAAGGATATGATCTAATCAGTCATCGTGATCTCGATCAGGCTGTTTTATATCATCCTGCTATTGCCACCATCAGGGGCATAGCTGTAAATGTAGTACCTGGTCTTCGCATTGGTTATGTAATGGGTGTTGGAGATGAAGTGCCGGCAGGGCTGCAACAATTAGGTGCAAAGGTTCAATTACTTACTACCAACGACCTCTCATCAGGAAGATTAGATCAGTATGATGTAGTTATGATAGGAACAAGGGCTTATGCTGTAAGGCAGGATTTAAACACTTATAATCAACGTCTGCTTACTTATGCAAAAAACGGTGGGAATTTAATTGTTCTGTTTCAAACGCCTGAATTTGTTCCCGGCCGAATGGCTCCTTATACTGCTGAACTGCCGGGCAATTCTGAAGAGGTTTCAGAAGAGAACTCGCCGGTAAAGCTTCTCAACGTGAATCATCGGGTATTAAATTATCCAAACAAGATCACATCAAAAGATTTTGATGATTGGGTAGAGCAAAGGGGTTCTAAATTCTTTTCTAAATGGGATACTGCTTACATTCCAATTATTTCGACACAGGATGTTGGACAAGCGCCCCAAAGTGGTGGATGGCTGATGGCTAAATATGGAAAAGGGAATTATA